>JAPUIX010000171.1 GCA_027296625.1 Gammaproteobacteria bacterium
AACCCAAACCCGGAAAGGCTCCGGAGTCAAATAGGGATGACAAATTCGTAAATCTGGGTAGAGCTCAATTAAGGCGTCGTTTAATTGCGTCTTGGGAGGAAATTAAGATCTGCTAGGCCGGGTTGACATAATTGCACGTTATCGGATATTGTCCCGCTGCAGAACAGGGGGAAACCGTGTCGGGCCGTTTTAGTGGCCATTCCAAGCTCCCCAAGGCTACTTGCCTGGGGAAGCGCACACCGAATTTGACAGCTTCCCTTCGTGACCATGTCTTCACCTATACCCGCGATCTGGCGGATCGATGTCGAGCCCGACGAGCACCAGCCCCGTGTTGAGCAAAAGCCCTGGCAGGGCTTCTTGGCCATGGTGGCTCTCGTCGAAAACCTGAGGGGCCTCTTGTCGGATCGTTCGGGTCACGGCGTGCACCCCTCCTGGATGATACGCCTCGACCCCGATATGAAGCGCTGCTTTGGCCAAGTCGACTTTGTAGTTCGTCGACACAATGAGTTATTCGATCAATTGATCGGTTGGAAAGATCCAATTGGAATCCACGTCCACGCTCATCGCTGGGATGACAAGCAGGCCGTCGTGTTTTCCGACTATGCAGACAGCGCTTGGACCACACACTGCCTGAGGGTGGCGGCTGAAGCTTTTGCAAACTGCTTTGGCAAACACGTCCGGCATTCCAGTCAAGGCGGGTACTTTCTGACTGAAACTCTCTTAGACGCCGCCGTTGAGCTCGGTATCGAGGTCGATCTTACAGTGGAGCCAGGTTTACCACCGCGGAGCGTCGATTTATCCTTCGGTTCCTATGCGACCGCGCCCTCTGGAGACTTCGTTGACTGCCCCCGGCGGCCCTACTATCCATCACGTTACAAATTCAGCGTTCCATCCTCATCGCTTGCAAACGCCCGGCCCATCTTGATCGTACCTCTCACAGCGTATGATTATCAGACCCCGTTGATGCCGTGGCGTCGGCGTGTCGTTAACAGACTACGCCGCCGACCGCGCCATCATCTCCCTCTTAATCCTTGGAAACCATGGCCCAGCCCAAAGATCTACTGGGATCTCGTCGAACGAGCCGCGGACGAGCAACCGGCACGCTATTTTGCTTTCGCGATTCGAACCGATGGTCCCGGCTCGGCTCCACATCGACGAGTTCGCGAACTTCTCGAGTACTTACCGAATCACCCGATTGCTGACCGATTGAAGTTCGTTGATCCGCTTGCACCGGAAATCCGTGCGCTTGCGATTCCTTCAAGCGATAAGGGAGCGCGTCACGACTTTTTGGAATAGCCGGTGCTCGAAGACACAATGAACAGGTGCCCTCGAGATACTTGTCCGAACTTGCCAAATATCTTCCGTCCCGTTCCGTGTCCATGGAATCATGGTGCATGATATGTTCCATAGACTCATGCGTGTCATTTACAGCACTGTCCTTCTAACGAATAAGCTTCGCTTTCATCTTTTCTTTAAACACAAACCCAGCGCTGGGCAGTTCTGTAACTCCAGGTTGATCTCTATTATCAAGACACCTTCGAGAGATACACAGAACAGGCCCTATCTCGTGATCATCCGCTGTGGGGCTGGTCATCGTTTGATCGATGATGCCATTCAAAGAACTTTTGACATCGCGTTGAATTTGTATGGCATTCCCCATGCCACTTCTTTTGACGATTGCGAGTATGTGTTTTCTGGTGGCATAAACAAGTATAAAGCAGCTCGTCAGTTCATAAATGAGGAGCTATTGGAAAAGTATCAGGGATTCATGTTTCTGGATGATGACATCGAGATTACCTATTCACATCTAAGCCAATTCTTGACGTACTGTTCTGCTCATGGATTTGAGTTGGCACAACCCAGCCTAACTCTTGACTCGTCTTTTTCGCATGCGTATCTACTGAACGCTTCAACTTCTGGCTGTCGCTCGGTTCGAATGGTTGAAGTGATGTGCCCTTATTTTTCAAGCAGCGCCCTAAGAATAGCTAAAGGCACTTTTGATCTGAGTTATTCAACTTGGGGACTAGATGTCATTTGGCCACAACTATTCGCATCTAGCCCTGTGGTTGTGGATGAATTCAAAGTAAGACACACAAAACCGGTTGGGACTGGTAATTTTTACAAATATATGAGGAGTATAGGTGTCTCGCCGCAGAGAGAGTTAATAAAGCTGACCAATACTTCAACTGTACAGATTCGAGATTTAAGGAAGCCAGTGGAGTGACGGGAGATTGAAAACGACTGCTAAAGTGGCACGATTATCTTCTCTAGAAGTCCTTTGACGCTCTGCCCTGCAGTTCGTCAATTCAGCCGATCCTCATATTGACCAAACGAGGTCATCGCTAACTCCCTATAGCGACTCAGATTCGACAGCGTCTGCATAATGATGTTGAAACCCGAGCACTAGGCTAAAGACTCCTTTTATCACTCCTATCCCTTACACGTAAGTCTCTCCAGCTCTTTACTCGAAGTGGAGGTCCACCATCGGACCGCCGTTTTCTCCAACGACTCGTAGGATACAATTCATTAGCTTGTTAATTGCGTTCTGGCGGTCTAGCCCTTAGCAAACCTAGGCCCAGAGGGGCTCCAAGTTCAAAGAAAATTGACAAAATTGCAAAGCTGGGTAGGACTCAATTAAAGCGTCGTTTAATTGCATCCTGTGGACGATTGGCTAGGCCCAGCCCGAAATTAATCTGCGCATCTGTCGTAAATGCTCCAAAATGATCCCTGGTGCTCCAAATCATTACATCGCAGATTGATATTTTTGCTTGTTCTGGTTGACCCATATTCCCCTTACCTGATAGAGACCATTGTAGTTAAACCGTACAACTGAAAGCATCTCTCAGCTTTGATCGGCTTTAGCGTAAGATTTGAGGCTTAACAGAGGGATATAGAAGTTCCTATGAAAATCCGGGCATTTATTGAAGAAGGGACATAGCTTCCTGCTCGCGACACGTGGTGTTTCCGCATGGATCCCCGAGCTGCTGAGGCCTACGACAGCCATTTAAGCAAGCTTCATAGTTGCCTGCACCCTCCCGGCCTTTCCTTCCGCGAAAGCTTGGGCCCTTACAGATCCGGATCTCTCTATTGAAGCTCAGCATTGTTATATGCACCTGGAACCGGGCGCAATCACTTTCGCGATTGCTATGCTCACTCACGCAGGCCGAGCCACCTTCAGGTACGGACTGGGAAATCATCGTGGTCAATAACAATTGCACTGATGACACGGACACTATCATCGAGCAATTTAGCAAGCTTTTGCCACTAAAACGTGTTTTCGAACCAAAACCTGGCGTTGCGCATGCACGCAACACCGGCATGGATGCCGCATCTGGTGACTACCTGCTTTGGACCGACGACGACGTGACCGTGGGACGCAATTGGTTGAAGTCTTACCAATCCGCGTTTGAAAGCTGGCCTGAAGCCTGCGTGTTTGGGGGAACGATTATCCCGCGCTTTGAGGGGAATCCGCCAGGCTGGATGGAAGCTGCACTGCATCATATGCTCTATGCTTATTCCGGAATCGATCTTGGGGATACACCTTTGATGCTCGATTCTTCCTCATCTATTGGAAGCTTACCTTTTGGTGCCAACATGGCCCTTCGGGGCTTGGAGCAACGGCAGTTCCGATATGATACAAAGTTAGGTCGCAGACCAGGTCCAACAATTATAGGTTTTGATGAATCGGACGTGCTGAAACGTATTCTCGCGACCGGAAAAACTGGTTGGTGGTTACCTAATACGGCGGTGGAACACTGGATTCCACCGTCGAGACAGACGGTAGGCTATCTCCGCGCCTATTTTCATGGGATGGGCCAAGTACTCGCAAGCTCGATTTTCGAGCCGGGCCGGACCACAAACAATTATGAGCGAGCAAGGCGGTTTTCTAATGCAGTCAAACTTGAAGCAATCTTTTGCTACCACCGGAGTGTGTCTTTACCTGACAAATGGCTGCCAGCGTTACGAAGATCATCATCGGCATGGGGAAGACTCGCTGGTTTCCGCACAGCAAGCTACGCTCGAAAACCTTAACCCACTGAGTCTGATGTCCTTGATGAATGTTACAAGGCAGGAGTTTCTGCGCCGCGTGCTGGCCCCGGTCCGCATCGGGTTGCTCTACGCTAAAAAGCGCCCGAAGTTTAAGCCGCTTCATGACGCCGACGCGCTACCCCGGAGATTGGCATCGTTGTTTACCCACAAGGAAAGTGCCGCTATAATCGGTGTGGAGTACCTGCGGCGGGTGCCCACTGAACCCGATATCGGATCATTGCCTGAATCCATCTGCCCCGGCTCGGCCCGATGCGGGCATTTGGCGCTGGACGATGACGGAAGGCTCCGGTAATGGGTACCTTCGCAGTAAACGAAGGATTTCGAGGGGAGGGCACCGGGTAAAATTTGACGGCTGGATTTTGTCCGTCACGAAAGCCCGTTTATGCGCTCTGATTGCGTAGATCTGAAACCATGAATCAAGAACTATCGCTTGTTGTCGCGGCTACTTTCACCGCAGAACCGCTGAAAGACTCCCTCGGCTTCTGGATGCGGGAGTTGGGCATTCCGGTACGGATTGACTTCGCTCCTTATAACCAAGTATTTCAACAACTCCTTGATCCTTCCAGCATCATCGCGACGAATCAGAACGGCATCAATATTGTGCTGATCCGGCTGGAGGACTGGCAGGGAGGGGACAGCGACACGAAAACGACCGGTCGGGATGACGCCTATCATGCGATCGAGCGAAACCTAAGGGATTTCAAGCTTGCGCTGTCTGAAGCCGTCCGACGCGCGCCCACGCCGTATCTGGTTTGTTTGTGTCCGGCCTCTCCCGCCTGGGCCGATGATCCCAAGCGCGCGTTGGCTTTCAAACAAGCCGAAGCGCTGCTGTGCGCACAGCTCGCTGAAATCGACTCCGTTTGGATGATTACCCCTTCGGAGTTGGCCGCCGCCTACCCTGTCCCGGATTATTATGACGCGTACGGCGAAAAATTCGGACACATACCGCTCACGCCCGTCTATTTTACCGCGTTAGGGACCATGATTGCTCGAGAGGTCTATGCGCTCAAGAGCCCCCCGTATAAAGTAATCGTTCTTGATTGCGACCAGACGTTGTGGAGCGGGGTCTGCGGCGAGGATGGTCCGTCCGGGATACGAATCGATGTTCCGCACCGGGTCCTTCAAGATTTTATGGTGCGTCAGCATGACGCAGGCATGCTCCTTTGTCTATGCAGCAAAAACAATGAAGAGGATGTAACCCGGGTATTTGAAAACCGACCGGAGATGCCCTTGAACCGGAACCACATCGTATCGCGGCGAGTCAACTGGAAACCGAAGTCCGCCAATCTCGTCAGTCTGGCGGAAGAGCTGCAGCTAGGACTGGACAGTTTTATTTTCATTGACGACGATCCGGTCGAGTGCGCCGAGGTGAGGGCAAACTGCCCGGAGGTTCTGACGCTCGAAATCCCGCGGCAAGTCGAAGCGATCCCTCGTTTTCTTGATCACGTTTGGGCATTCGATCATCTTAAAATTACCGACGAAGGCAAAAAGCGAACGGCTCTTTATCAGCAAAACGCCCAACGGGAACAATTGCGAGGAAAATCCTTTACGGTCAGCGATTTTCTCGCTAAGCTGGGGTTGGAAATTGAGATATCGCCGCTCATGCCGCATCAACTGGCGAGGGCCTCCGAGCTCACCCAGCGGACCAATCAGTTCAATCTCACTACCGTTCGTCGTTCAGAAGCGGAGCTGCGGAGAGTTCAACAACGGGAGCGGATGGAGCCTCTCGCCGTCCATGTCAAGGACCGTTTCGGAGATTACGGATTGGTCGGGCTGATCGTATTCCACGCCGATTCCGAAGCGATTTCCGTCGACACCTTTTTGCTGAGTTGTCGGGCTCTGGGGCGGGGCGTTGAGCATCGCATGTTGGTGAGATTGGGCGAGATTGCTCTGGATCGGGAGTTAAAGAGAGTGGATGCCCGGTTGATTCAGAGTGGCAAGAACCAGCCAGCGGTTGATTTTATGGATAACGCGGGGGCGAAGTTCCGCGACTCGGGCGAAGAGGGGCTTTTATTTCGTTTCCCGGCGAAGTGGGCGGCGGCGCTCACCTTTCGACCAGACGATCGCGGACCGCAAAGTGAGAACGAAGGGGAGCAGCGGACCGGTTCCTCGGCGACCCCAAGGGCGTATCCCATCGAGGCCGTGGAAAGGTGTCGATTATTACTGCGAATCGCCACCGAACTGAGCGACGTCGATCAGATACACGCCAGTATGCTTTCGCAAGATCGACATTCCCGTCCGAATCTGGAGACTCATTTTGTCGCCCCGCGCGATTCTACCGAGGCGGCGGTAGGAAACATCTGGTGCGAAGTGCTCAATGTCGACCGCGTGGGTGCATGTGACAATTTTTTCGAGCTGGGCGGGGACTCATTGACAATGACCCGGGTCGTTTCCCGTATCAGACAATCCTTTGGCGTGGAGTTGTCGCCCGGTGTCTTTTTCAACGCCCCGACTGTCGCGGAAATCGCTCAGGTGATTTCCGCCGATTCAAACTCGCTCGGCAATGCCGCGTTTATCGAGCAATTGTTGGGAGAGCTGAGTCAGATTTCCGAGGATGATGCAAGGGCGCTGCTGGAGGAGGAACGTTTCGGAACCGGGGAGGTTGCGCCGCCGTTCAGAGACACTGTCACCGGGTCGAGAAGTAAGGTCACAGGTCTCGACGATGCGCTGGTTCCCCGGCAGGTTCACGCTCCAGGATTCGGAAGGCTTCCATCGGTTGGGACGACCCAAGCACCGGTTGGTCCGGGAATCGCGTCGGTAAGCATCATGACCCATAATCGTTTGAAGGCATTGGAGCGTGCTTTGATCAGCTATATCGAGAACTCTCGAGCGCACGGCAGAAATCATGAGTTTGTCGTAATCGACGGTACCGAAACCGAGGAAGCGCAGAGCCGCTCTCTGGTGATGCTGAGTGATTTGGAGCGACGTTACGGGGTAAGAATCTTGTATGCCGGCAGGCGGGACAAAATTCGATTTGCCAAGGAACTGGTATCTGTCGGCGGGCTGCCCCCAGATATCGTGAATTTCGCCCTGTTCGATGTGGAATGTTGCGGCAATGATTACGGCGTCAGTCGCAACGCGCTCCTGCTGGATAGCATCGGACAAGCCGTCTTCAGCGCCGATGACGATACCGTCTGCCGGATTGCAACCGCTCCGAATCCGGCTACGGGGACACGATTTGCGACGGAGTGGGACCCTGCGGATATCTGGTTTTTCCCGGACCGGGACAGCGCGCTGCGGTCGGTCACGTTTGTCGACGAAGACATCCTGAGCGCCCACGAGCAGCTTTTAGGCGGCGACGTACCGAGTCTTCTCGGCGGCCGGGGGGACGGCGATAAGCCCGGGCCGGCCGATCTCGACCCTTCCTGCGAGAATCGGTCGGAAAGAACCGGCGGCAGGGTACTGGCAACTTTTAACGGTCTGGTCGGGGATTGCGCTTGGGGCTCGCCTTTCGGCGATTGGGGCGGTCCCATGGGGTGCCTCCTACTGAACGATGAATCGCACAGGCGGTTGGTTCGATCGGAAGCGGACTACCGTACCGCCTGTACTACGCGCGAAATACTGCGCGTCGTGGATCGTCCGACTATAAACGGGGAGACCCTTTGCATGACGGTTTTTATGGCACTGGACAACCGCGAACTCTTGCCCCCATTCTTCCCGGTGAAAGCGGGCGAAGACATCGTGTTCGGTCTCACCTTGCGCCGGTGCATTGCCGGCGGATATTTTGGACAGCTTCCCCGGGCGCTCGTCCATGCCCCGGTGGAACATCGGACCTTTTCGCGCGGCGAGATATTTCGCAGCGCTTCCGGTTTCGACACGGCCAAATTGATGATTGGCTGCGTGAAGTCGTATGGCGAGAACCTGGCCCGGACCGACGTTAAAGAGGGTTTGCGTGCTCTTGGAAGTCACCTCGAAGAGCTGGCGTCCATGCCTGCGCGCGGCTTTCAAGAGATTGTGCGCGACCAGGTTTGGAAAAGCACCAATTCGTTTATCGCCATGATGGCGAATCGTCTCCAAGCTTCGGATGGGTTGCCACGATTTTGGGCGAACGATGTCGAGAGATATATGGACCAGTTGGGAAAAGGCATCAGAAGACCCGACTATTGCGTTCCGCTGGATCTTTTGAACGGTCGGAGCGACGACGAGGCGCGCGAGTTGGCACAACGGTTGGTTTTGAAATTCGGTCAGCTTCTCCGTTGGTGGCCGGATATCGCGGAGACGGCTCGAGAACTACGAGCCCGGGGTCAAAGACTGGCAAAGCAGGTAGGGTTGGAGTAGATGAAGCGGTTGGCCTGCATGTCCGTGAAGAATGTAGGGGGAGAAAGGGACGTTGTTGACTAGGTTGAATAACTCCACCGGTGCGGGCTCAATGTTTTTTATTCTACAAGAACATACAGACAGCGTCAGGCATGTCTTCTTGATATTAGAATCGGCCCGACTTAGATTTGCGTATGACCAGAAGGCCGCGGGTTCATTTTGCTGAAGCTTTACTTTTGATTTATTGTCGAAAAGATAAAAGTTAGAGGTCGCAGAGTTCATGGCCCAGGGACATATTGCAAAGATCGCCGACGAGCTGCGTCTGTCTGTCAAGCAAGTCCAGGCCGCGGGCGCGCTTCTGGACGAGGGGGCGACGGTCCCTTTCCTCGCCCGGTATGAAACGGGTCAGGCTTGGCTTATTGCCTATTCTCCACCGGACAGTCAA
>JAPUIX010000172.1 GCA_027296625.1 Gammaproteobacteria bacterium
GGGCGTCCGTCCGTCCGCGTGGCGTTGGTCCGGCCTTTGCCGCGCACGTCGTGGATGTGGAAGTCGATCCCGAAACCGGGAAAGTGGACATCCTGCGCTATACCGCGGCGCAGGATGTCGGCAAAGCCGTTCATCCTAGCTATGTCGAAGGCCAGATTCAGGGCGGCGTGGCCCAAGGCGTCGGCTGGGCGCTGAATGAAGAGTATTACTACGCCGAAGACGGCACACTGCGCAACACGGGCTTCCTGGATTACCGTATGCCGACGTGTCTTGATCTGCCTATGATCGAAACCATCTTGGTTGAAGTCGCTAACCCAGGTCATCCGATCGGGATTCGTGGCGTAGGCGAAGTACCGATCATCCCACCGCCGGCGGCGATTGCAAACGCGATCTACCGCGCGACCGGGGTACGCATGACCGAACTCCCGATGTCACCAGCCAAAGTGGCCAAAGCGATTCTGGACAAGAAGAGAATATAACCGTAGGGGCGAGGTTCCCTCGCCCTTCCATATGTGTTGCTTGAAAAATAATGCCCCGACCCCATTCCCACTTTGTCACCATCAACGATCTACGTCTACACTACCTCGATTGGGGCACGGCGGGAAAACCCGCATTGATTCTGTGTCACGGTGGCTCGGCCTATGCCCGCTGGTGGGATTTTATTGCTCCCGTCTTTGCCGAGGAATTTCACGTTTTCACTCCGGATTGGCGCGGCCACGGTGAGAGTCAGCATGCAGAACCGCCGGCCTATAGCACGCGGCATTACATTGACGATCTGCATCAACTCGTCAGCCATCTTGGTATCGAACGTCCCATCCTCCTCGGGCACTCAATGGGCGGGCATAATACGCTTATTTATGCCACGCAACATGCTGAGGAACTCAGCGCTTTGATCTTGGTTGATATCGAACCAGGCTATCCTGAGGCCGCCGTCACATTGCTGCGTCGCATGGGTGAAAAGCCGGCCAAGGTGTTTGACTCTTTTCAGGAGGCCGTAGCCCGTTTTCGCGTATTTCCCCGTGCGTCTTTAGTCTCGGTCGAGAAGCTGCGCTATCTCGCCTCTTTTGCTTTTAAGGAGCTGCCTGACGGGAAATGGACGTCTAAATTTGATCGGCGAACGCTCTTTCGTGAGCCTATAAACGGCTGGCCTTTGTTGGCCCGTACTAGCTGTCCCACACTCATTGTGAAGGCCGAGCACAGCCCGGTACTCACCCCACAGAAACTGGAGCGCATGTGCGCGGGCTTACCCGATAGTCGCTGGGCCGAGGTGCCCGACACGTATCATCATGTGATGCTGGATAATCCGGACGGGTTTATCGAGATCGTACAGAGATTTTTACGGGATCTGCATCATCATGCGTAAGGCATAATGCGCAAGAAAAGAAGCATACTGCTGCGTACGCACTGATTCCTCACAGGGTCTACTGTAGAAAAAACGATCTCTCTGACAGATCCACCTGCGCCGCTTTTTTGCGGCGGTTCTATCTATTATAGGCCGGCTGCTTTTAGCGTGACGGAGGCCCATCTGGATCCGAAGATGGACCACTCGGGCGAGACTCTCACGCTTTTTCTGCGCTCTCTTCGGCTTCCCACTTATCCGCCTGGGCCTTTTCCAATCGGGCGCGCTCAAACCGCTGCCGATGGACTTCCCGCCAGTGAAAGGATTGGGGTGGCTGGAGCTGGCGTTCAAGACTCTGAATCAGTGACTCTTTGCGGTCTGAACGACCAAAACAGTGCTCGCCCAGCCACATCTCCCAACCGGGCCGTTTTTTCCCATCAGGGCCGGTAATGTTACAGCGGACAAAGTGGGGTCTTGGCGCGACGGTGGGTCTTGGGATAAGCGCTTCGGTTTCCTCAGCTGTTTTCCTGAGCTGCTGTATCATACGTCCTACTCGTCCAAATGAAGGCGGGTTGTGGTCTGGAGGACGATCGGGAAGTGCGACCAGGGGCAGGGCTGCCCATCGTGTTTGTGGCGGGGAAGGATAGCATTTGAACCAGTATCAAATACACGAGCGGACCGAAATTTATGTTGCATCTCGTCGCCTGGGCAAACGACGTATTCTCCGTGCTCAGGTTTGCGCATTATGCCTCCGGATATAAGACTATTTCTTTGAGATATGTCACGACACCAGCCGCTCTATAGTTACGAGAGCCAGTCGTGTTTTTGTACAAATACACTGGTTCACTATCTGCTTTGACGAATGGACCCATCACGAGCTTCAGCTCACCGGCCGGTGAGCCCGTGAACAGTGATTCTTGGGAGTCACAGCCGTGTGGGGGATGTTGGCTACGTAGGGGCGGGGGGTTGAATTGTGTCAGGCAGGCAGACGTAGCGGCGCGGATGCTGGGCAGGTTTATTTTTATTCAGTTCCGTGGATTTCTGCTGGCACGGAGCCAGGTCGGTGTAGGTCGAAACGGGTATCCAGGCGGCCGTAGGGTTACGTGTTTTCCCTTCTTCAATCCTCCACAGAATGAAGAACGTGAAAGCCACAAGCAGTAGGTGTGTTTTCATACGGTATTCACTAGCACGATTCCCCGCCCGATCCGTGCCGCCAGAACATTGTGCCAGCGCGCGCCGTTTTTCGGCAACCGCGAAAAGCTAGGCCAGTGCCGTGCCGCTGATCGACACTCTTGCACGCTGAGGGTAATCAAGGACTGACGGCTGATAGTCACACCACTCACTGGGAGGAGCAATGGACTTGGTGCAGACGTTGTTCAGTTTGGAAATACTCCGTGCATTGAAGAAGGGCAGGAGGACCCGCGAATGGTTTAAAGGGATGCGGCCAGATGAGCAGCGGAGGAAAGAGGCGACGGAATATTTAGTTACACATGCCTATATTGAGGAACATAAAAACGCGCGGATTCCGTTTCAACTTACGCAAAAAGGAGCGACATTCATCCAAGACCATATTAAGAGCTGGACAGATGTATGGGAGGCCAAGAAAATAGCAGACAAATTTGAGTGATGCTGGACAAGCATTTGAGTAGCGGATCTTGACCCTCTTTTATACGCAACTCGCGTGACGGAAGTTGCTCAGTCAGCATCAAGCGCGA
>JAPUIX010000173.1 GCA_027296625.1 Gammaproteobacteria bacterium
ACGGAATTATCGGCAACAGGGAGATTCTCTATTTCACCCAGCCTGAATTCCACATTTTCATAGCCTCCCGTTTTGGCATTTCTTCTCGCCTTCTCCACCATTGCGGGAGTCATATCCACGCCGATTACCTTTCCCGTTTTGCCAACTCTTTGAGCGGCAAGAAAGCAGTCGAAACCCGCGCCTGATCCGAGGTCAAGAACAGTCTCACCCTCTTGCAAAGAGGCGAGTGCCACTGGGTTACCGCAGCCAAGGCCCAGATTTGCCCCTTGAGGGACTGACCTAAGTTCATCGTCCGAGTAACCTATCGTCCTGCCGACGTCTTCTGCCAGGCTAGCTCCCCCGCAGACCGTGGACCCTGGCGCGCAGCAGGTATTTTCCTCCCTGGCTATCTTTGCATAACCTTCCTTTACCGTCTTTTTGATATCATTCTTCTTCATCATTCCGCGCCAGCGGCGAGCGCCTGGCCTATCCAACGGGTTTTCTTCATTTTATTCTTACGTCTCTTCAGCTACCCTGCTTCGTGCTCTGTTCGACCATAGGTTACCTTTTGTTTTCTTGTGTGCTTCCATAACCGCGCCGGTGAGGACTAGTGAACAATGAAAAGCGCCACGAAGAGACAAAGCACCGTAATAGCCTGTAATCCGACCCGCGCAAACATGAGCTCATGGCTGTGCAACCGGTCAAACTCGCCACCACGGCCCATGGAGACAATGCCAGTCAATAGCGCGCCAGTCGTCGCGAGCAGACCGATGACGATAATGACAGTGAGAATTTGCATGATCACACCCCACTTATTCACCTGATTAGGCGGTACCTTTCGACCCGCTAGATCTAGGCTACCTAAGCACATAGTTGCCTACTTTTCCTTGATCTAGATCAACCAATCGGACATTGGCCGATGGTAGGCTTGGCCCGGCCAAACAGGTGGGACGAAGGCAGGAGCTTAATTAAGATGGCCTACCCGTTTTTTCCAATGATCTCGGCCACCGGCGCAACCCTGGCAAGCTATTACCATCGACTCAGGGAGCACGGTTTAAACGACTCCCACAGCGGGAATGCTTCCGTCAGAATTAACGATAGTGGGCGGACCCTTGCAAACCGCACAAGACTAGGGTAGTTGGTGTAACTAATTATGGAATGGAAAGTACTTCTGACCGTCTTTGGAACAATCTTTGTTGCTGAGCTTGGCGACAAGACGCAGCTTGCAACGCTGTTGTTTGCTGCCGACAAAGCCGTGAACAAGTGGTTGGTGTTTGTCGGTGCGTCGTTTGCGTTAGTTGCAGCCTCTGCTCTGGGGGTACTCGTTGGTGCTAGTATTTCTCAGTACGTCGGTGAGCGCATGCTTCATATGTTGGCCGGTGCCGGCTTCATTGCCATTGGCATCTGGACCTTGTTCCGATAGTTCATGAGACGAACAGCGAAATCACAGCCCAGGTTGGCGATGACATGCTCATGCGTATCACCGAGGGACGCGGTGTTGATGTCGCTATCGAAGCGCTGGGAACGCAGGAAACTTTTGAAAGCTGCCTTCGGGATCGGAATGACGATGGATGGCAAGCGATTTGGTCCCATAGATTTGGGAGGACTACTACATTTTCAGTCAGTAACGATCCTGGATATACCGTTTGATGACCTGATTAATCAATATGTCGGATCCCGTTCTACGGAGATCGCGCAAAGCATTAGCTTAAGTCTGAAGGAGTCTTGGTTAGTTGTTGTTCGTGCCCACGGCGTTTATTCGGCTGGCGTGAGCCTAGCGGATGCGTATAAGAGGATTTGTACACTAGAACAGTCAGCAAAGATCTATTCAATCTCGGTTAACCAATAAAAACTAACACCTGTCTTCCCCATGTGGGGAGGGCGTTAACCAATCCGTACCCCGAACAACTTCGGTTTCCCGGTACCCGTCTCGGGAACCATCCGTTTCCCCTCCGGCCCCATCATCACCTCCTAGCTATTGCGTTGTTCGAAATCCTTTTCTCTCACGATACGGGCACACAGGCATTGATATGGATCATGTTTTCGGCAGATTGAGCCAACGACTCCCGCAGTTAAGAGCTTGGAGAGCATTGAGATGGTGACGCGTTACGCCCATCTCCCAGACGCCGTGTAGCCCCAGTCAATGCTGCGCGTGCCGCCAAGGCAGGTCCGCGCTAGTGTCTTGGATAGACGCTAATCGGTGCTGCAGGGCCTTTTGTTGCTCCGGCGTGCGGGTTCGCTCCTTTTCGAAGTAGCCAGTGGTATCCCACGGTTCATTTATCCTCTGGCATCCCGTGAAAAAAACCAAGCCGAGCAGCAGGATAACCAGGCTAAGAGTCAGTCTGCGGTTCATTGTCGCCTCCGTTGCGTAAGGTTCGCCGAGGGCATAAGAGAACATACACGCCCTAAGTCTGCATTGACTTAGATCAACTAGATGAGGCAATGCTTCAGATTTCGCAGGTGGTGGAGGCAAGTTGGGGGATGACCTTGCATCTTCCCTCCCACTACTCCATTTGCGGTGAACATTCCGTAGAGTACGTCTTTGCGGCATTCATCACCTCCGAGTCTACTCATCTCTGCCGTCCGGTAATCGAGGCACGTGCCGTCTAATCCTAAGCCAGGGAAACGTCACTTGGGTTTTAGGGCCGCAGAAAAAGTTCCCGCACTTCAGCCTATCTAGGTCGCGATTCACTGATCCAGATCAATTCTTATGTGTGGGACCTATGCTAGCGTTTCCAACAAATCCGAGGAGGCACTTATATTATGATGACGAAACTAGACGGTCCTATGATAGCCTTGCTCATGGCGCTGGTGTTGGCTGTCGCCAGCGGCTGTGCGACGGCGCCCCAGGAAGAACCGGGACCCGCGGTACCGGCGGCGGCACCCGAGGCGATGCCGGAGCCGGAACCCGCGGCAGCGCCCGAACCGCCCGCCCCCGAACCCGAGGCCACGCCTGAGCTGGCGGCCATGGTGGAAGAGGCCCCGGAGATGACTTATACGGTGGTCCGCGGCGACACGCTGTGGGACATCGCCGGCTACCGCGCCATTTACAGCGATCCGTATCAGTGGCCGCTTATCTATAAGGCCAACAGCCATCAGATCGAGGATGCCGACCTGGTCTATCCCGATCAGGTCTTGATGATTCCGAATGCGGAGGCCGCCGAGATTGAGGCGGCGATCCAACATGCCCGAACCCGGGGTGCGTGGTCGCTGGGCGTGGTCGAGGAGTCCGACCTGGCATATCTGCGGCAATAGCCAACTGGCCACACTATCGATGTCTTTTATGGCCGAGCAGTTTCATGCGAATTTGGGACAGCATGTGCGCGACGCTGCTTTCCACTGGCGCGCGTCGTGGCGCCATGATGGCGACACTGCCCTGCGATCATCCAGACATCGAAGAGTTTGTCAGCGCCAAGCAGGATAATCGAGAACTGCGGCATTTCAATATGTCGGTCCAGGTCACCGATGATTTATGGAGGCGATACGCCGCGATGGTGAGTGGGAGCTGGTGTTTCCCGTTGCAGAGCTCGGGGACGATGCAGGAAATGCCGCACCAGTTCTCTGTCGCGTGCTACGCCGCCTACGCGCACACACCCTTTGGGACGAACTTATGCGTGCGACATACGACTACGCGGCGCCGACGTGATGTTGTTGCTTGGATCCCCTCGACGTCAAACTAAACGTAAACGTGGTAAGCGATGAGACATCACCTTATCCTGCGGATTGTTGCCAAGTTACTTATCCCGCCGATCCTAATGTTTGCCCTATACGTGCAGTTCCACGGCGATTTCGGACCAGGGGGTGGTTTTCAGGCTGGCGTCATTTTTGGCGCCGGGTTTATTCTCTACGCCCTAGTCTTCGGCGTGGAGACAGCAAGGAAAGTCGCACAACCAAGGAGCGTGCGAGTGATGGTGGCAGTCGGCATCTTACTCTATGGCACAGTAGGGTTGGTTTCGCTGTTACTCGGTGGAAGCTATCTGGACTATAGCGTGCTTGCCGATGATCCGGTTCGTGGTCAACGCCTGGGGATATTTATTATCGAACTCGGCGTTGGCACTACTGTCGCGGCCGTGATGATTACGATCTTCTTCACGTTTGCAAGTCGAGGTCGTTCGTAATGGCGTGGCTCGGTCTGTATAACTACTGGGTTGTAATCTTTCTGATGATGGCCGGCTTTTACGTGGTGATTGCACGTGGCAATCTGGTAAAGAAGATTGTCGGGCTTAACGTGTTTGTGTCAAGATCGCGTTTCAAGCAATCTGGGAATGCCTGCTATGGGTCGTTTCCAGCCGTTCGCAATCTGACACTGTCTGTTAGGTCGAGTACTGACTAATATACCTTAACCGTCAGCATGCACATCTTTAAGTCTTCAATTCGTCGTGTCTTTCTTCATCATATCTTTCATCATGTTCTTCATCATCATTTTATGCTCCTTGCTCTTCATCTTTTCCTTCATCGTCTCTTGAACTATTTCCTTAATCAGAGCCTTATGCTCCTCGCTCGTTAGCTCCTCTCTTATCTACTCCTGAGTTGCGCAGGCCTCAAGACCAAACCCGATGATCAACCACAGGGGTATGATCGTCTTCCGCAGCACAAATCTCATTGTTTCCTCCTACATCAGCGATTGGCACAACACTAGGATAACTGAAAACGTGAAAATTTTACACTTTCTACAAAGAGCAAGAAGGGGTAGGTCCAACTATTGCCCGATGCGCGAAGAACGGGACTTGGTGGCATTGAATAGACCGGTCCTCTGACAAATGTCGATCGATATCGGAAACAGCCCGACTGTTGGCTCGGTCGCGTAGATCCTGCCGAAGGCACGACAACATATCGCAACAAAACTTGATCTAGGTCAATCTAAAAAACTCCATTTTATGTTTTGATCTATCCACCTTGATGATGGAAATAACTTGGAGGTTACGTGGACTGCCTCAACACCAGATTTTTCCCTTGCGGTTGAAGGGGTGAAAGGGGTC
>JAPUIX010000174.1 GCA_027296625.1 Gammaproteobacteria bacterium
CCGTCAAAGTCTTTGAGGACAACGTATTGGTGCGTGAGGCACTGAGTGAGCTGGGGCTCGGCAGGATACTGGTTGTGGATGGAGCGGGCTCACTCCGATGTGCCCTTGTTGGTGACCGATTAGTGCAGCTCGCTCAGGAAAATGGCTGGGGAGGGATCGTAGTCCACGGGTGCATCCGGGATTCCGCCGAGATCGAGAAGATCCCAATTGGCGTCAAGGCACTTAATACCACTCCGCGAAAAAGCGCTAAGACTGGCGCGGGAGTACGCGATATTGCGGTTACCTTTGCAGGCGCCACGTTCGCACCGGGCAATTATCTGTATGCCGATAAAGATGGGATTGTTGTAGCAGCTGAGAGGCTTTTGTAATTCTAGTTGTAGTAATCCACATTCGATCCGATAGACACGTGGCAAGTTGCTTGAAGGCGTGTGAGACTTTGTTTAAGAGAAATTATTCTATAATTTCGCAAACGCTCGTTTATTTAAATGAGAGGGTCGGTACGGTCCTCTCATTCAATAGTTAGCCCGACGAGGACGGAGATGAAGAAACCTGCGCTTGCTGATGTTGAGAACGCCTTCCAGCCAGCTCGGGAGATCGACTCGGCCGAAAGGTTCGCTGGCCGCCAAGCCCCTATTTCTGACTCGTACTACTCCCTATTGGGACAGGGGACAAATATCGCCGTCGTGGGAAATCGAGGCATTGGTAAGAGTTCGCTCGCTCGACAGGTCGGCGTCATAGCCAGTGGTGACAACAGCCTCCTTGAGCGCCTAAAGTTGCCGCACGACCACACCCTCGATTTTCTCACGGTGTACTTCGCCTGCGGCAACACCGTCCAGACCGTCAACGACCTTCTTGAGAGACTTCTCACGACTTCCAGCTGCCTTGGAGACTGGATCTACGACATCCCAAAGGCAAGGAAGGAAATCGTGTCTTACTCACCGGAACTGAGTGCCAAGCTCTTTGGAGTGGGCGCTAAGCTCGGCGGCGAGAAAGGTACGGAGAGCGAGTCTACACCGGCTGTTGGATCTCACTCCATCGACACCGTGTTCACAAACGTGTGCCACGCGATTGCTGAACAAGAAGTAGCCTCGGATGGTCTACTTATCATCGTGGACGAATTTGACCAGGTCCGTGATCCAACCGGCATGGCCGGGCTGCTGAAATCCCTTGCTACCAACGTTCCGAAGGTGAAATTCTGCGTCGTTGGGGTTGCTCGAGACATTCAGAATCTGATGCGCGAGCACGAGTCGGCGGATCGCCTCTTTGCGGGCAGTATTATTCAGTTGCCTCCCATGTCGGACCAGGAGCTTAGCGAAATCGTGAGTATTGGCGAGGACTCAATTGGCGGATACATTCGCTTTGCTGAAGACGCCACCGAGCGCTTAGTCACTCTGGCACAAGGTCACCCGTACATGGTTCATCTGATAGGCAAGTATGCATTGCGACGAGCATTCCAGTCCGACATGCGCGAGATCACGGTGGAAATGATCGACGCGACCTTGCAGTCGATCGCTGAAAGGGGTGCCGATCCGGTCCTGGAGGGTCGATACAAAAAAGCCGTCGCATCCTCGCCACAACGTGAGATCGTCCTCAAGGCGCTCGCACAGGTACGAGGTGCTGATGGAGAATGCTGGACGACCGACGCCTACAAGATAGCCCTGGAGGCTGGGGTCGATAACTCAAGCCAATACGTTGGCCAACTCGTTACTGAGGACTATGGAGCTGAAGTCGAAAAAGTTCGCGAGCGGTACTACCGATTCCGAGACTCGTTGTTCGCAGCATACGCGCTAGCTAGGCCGCGACAGTACGAAAGCACAGGCTAACAAGACGATGAAGCTGACGGTCGCCTTCGGCTTCCGCACCTTATCGTCGAAGTTAAAGCCCAATCTTACCAACTATTAACGCTTGGCGGTATTAACGTAATACGTTAATATCCTGCCCATGATTAAAACCTTTCGAGACAGGGATACCGAAAGGCTATTCAAAAGACAGCGAATCAAGCGATTCTTGCTGTCGATTCAAAAGGTTGCGCAGCGCAAGCTGGATTTGATTGATGGTGCTGATTTAATTGAAGATCTCCGGACTCCTCCAGGGAATCGCCTGGAAAAGCTTTCGGGAATCCGTAAAGGTCCGTATAGCATTCATGTGAATGACCAATGGCGAATCTGTTTTCGCTGGAAATCAGGTCAAGCCACTGATGTCGAGATTGTTGACTACCATTAGGTGAGTGTTATGAGCAATAAACTATTACCCCCAATTCATCCTGGCGAAATTCTCTTAGAGGATTTCTTGAAACCGATGGGTGTTAGCCAATATCGCCTTGCCAAGGCGACGAGTGTGCCAGCACGTCGAATAAATGAAATAGTTCACGGGAAGCGGGCTATTACTGCTGATACAGCACTCCGCCTTTCGCGGTTCTTTGGCATCTCGGACCGGTTCTGGATGAACCTGCAAACCAGATATGATCTAGAAATAGAAAAAGATCGGTTGGGCTCACGGCTTGAAGAAGAAGTCGAATCCCTTAAGGAAGCCAGTTAAGTTGGGCTATAACCATTCACTCCAATCGACGCTCGTACCTCGCGCGATTGAGTTCAAACGTTAGGCTTTTGAAGGAAAAATATGAGAATTCCTGTAAAGAAATTAAGAAAGTATCCTTGGATTCTACGGCCTTTCTTTTGGAATCAGAAAAGAAAATATGGAGCAATCCTTCAGCCAGGCTTACTTTGGGCAAGAGTTCCCAAGTTGTTCGCAGCAGTGGCTGTGCTCTATGGCGTGCTGGACAGAAAAAGCTCTCCGTTGAATCCCGTGCTGCGTTCATTGGTTACGGTACGAGTATCGCAAATCAATTGGTGCCGTTTCTGTGTTGACATCAATTCTGCCACTCTGGCCAAACGCTCTGGATCTATGGAAAAAGCAGAGAAGCTTGCGCAGTGGAAAGAAAGCGATCTCTTCGACGAGAAGGAGAAAGTGGTTCTTGAATACACGGAAGCTGTTACTTATTCAGATCAACAGGTGACCGATGAATTGATAGAGCGATTAAAGGGCTTTTTTGATGACGATGGCATTGTGGAATTAACTGGGCTTATCGTTTTCCAAAATTTGTCTAGCAAATTCAATAGCGCTCTAGATGTGCCAGCTCAAGGCTTTTGCAAACTTCCGTATGATCATTCCAACAATAATCAAGCCTAACAATCACATCCAGCGGACAGTCCAACCGCGCCGCTAATTTGAGCCGTTAATACGAACGTTGGCTTTTTGAATCTCGATTGACTCCTTTTGGCCGAAAGGAGACGTTATTATGGTTGGTGTCGAGTGCTACAGGTGGGCTGTTAAGATCCGTGTTTCTGTGGCTAAAGTGACCTGGTTTTTTAATAAGCCTACCGCAGAATACGGTAAAAGCGCAGCGTTAACCATTCACGTCATTCAGCATTGCAATCATTTCGCGCAACTTAAGTCGTTCGGCGAGTTCCAAAGCGGCTGTGTTAGAAACTTCATCGTATCCTCTCTCGAACTGCATTATGTTCAGCGATTGATCTGCACCGAAGTAGAGTAACAAGCGTGCGGCACCGATACAGTTGCTTATGACGGCCACGTGCAGCGGGGTTCCTTTCAACCCGTGTCGATAGATTACATTTCGGAACACTGGATATGTTGCATAGGTATTTATTGACTCGACACTGTCGGAAAGAACAGCTCTAAACTCATCAGTTTTATTCGATTCCGCGAGCTGATGGAGTGATTCCCCGGGCATTTGCTTGAGGGATCAGGGTGTGGGTTGGGCGGCCCCTGTGGCCCTCAAGCGACGTGGGTCGTCTCGCCGTGACGGGTCGGGCACTCGTCCTCGCTATAGGCACGGGCTTCTTCTATCAGTGCCTTTAGATTCGTCGGATAGGGATTCTCCTTCAACAGTATCGCCATGTGAACCAAGTTGTGGGCCATGAAGCGGGCCGTTTTGTTGGTATACATGTGTTTATCGCCTCCCGCCTCGATGTAACTGGGCCCCGGTCCCGCATCGCCAACCCAATAACAGTCGGAATTAGCTGGAATGGTGCAGCCAAAGTGTGAAAAGTTAAATAGCGTGGTCTCTGCGGCCGAATGGGCACCGTCTTCATTGCCGGTGACAATGACACCTGCAACTTTGTTGTAGAGAGGGAATTGTCCGGTCTCTGGATGTCCGTCGCTATAGCTTCCATCTAGCCGCTCAATGACGAGTTGTGCAACGGCAGAGCGAACGCCCATCCATATTGGCGTGCCAAGAATCACGATATCGGCGGCCTTGAGCTTGTCGTAGATGAGCGGCCATTCGTCACCCTTACCCATATAGGAATCCACGCCGAAGGGGATGTTGAAATCAACCACGCGGATGCTCTCTGATTCCACACCCAATGGCGCCATCAGCTGGACGACCTTGTCAATAAGTGCCTGTGTGTGGGAACGCTCGGGTGAGGGCTTTAGCGTACAGTTCAGGATCACGGCTTTGAGTTTCATGGTTTTTCTCTCCCTAACCATTTGTTATTGAAGATAATTATGGGCTGGGATCGAGATATCAGAATAAGATCCCGGCCCCACAATTGTATCGATCCAGATTATACCTTCAACGCCTCGTGCGAGGGATAAGACCGACAGCAAGTTCGAGTTAGCCGACCGTGGTCTTCCTGGTGAGGGAAGCGAACGAAGAGGATGATTAACGATTGTGAATAGGCGAGAGCTTATTCAATCGAAAAGACCATGGTTATGCTGGGTGATCAGAGGAAGCAAGATCGTTCCGGACAGAGGCTTTATCAACGGTAACGCCTCTATAGTAGACGTGGTCGCGCCGGGAATCTTGTAGCCTTGCAATAGACGATCAATCAATGTGACCTTAGCTACAGATGGAGTGGCGTCCGTGGGCAGTTGGATATCGGCTTTTGAATCTACGATTTGCTGGATTTTGCGACCTCCAAGCATTAGATACAACGGCACGCCAATATAGGGAAACACTACGATGACCAGCAGCCAGGCGATGGTACCTGACGGCGAGCGCTGCTGCCGAATAACGTGCGCGATGATAATAGTGGCTATGAGAAAGCCGAGTGCCAATGCAAGTTTGTTTGAGAGGAAAAAAAGGGCCGTCATGTACATACGCAGTAGTTCCTCAAGTGCTATTCAAAAATATGGGCCAGTTATAAACAAACTTAAGCCTTGCGCTTCGATAAGCGATGAATGACCCACCCGTAGATCGCCAAGTTCACGATTACGACCAACACACCCAGTGTGATCTGCAATTCCCGTGTGAGTGCCGTAGGGTACAACAACGGTATAATGTAGTGTTCTATAAATCCGCCAGAATAGTCCTGTGCACCGGCTCTCCCACGCAGCCAGTTCTCGAGTGGCGTGAGAGGGCATATCCAGCCCGCAAACTCAATCCATGCGGCCCACATAACGGTCGGGATATGAATCCAGGCACAGCGCGTCCACCTGAGCACTAAAAATCCGCCAAGAGCGGCGAACACAACAAACCCAAGGTGTACAAGTACGATGACGTCAGCGAGCGCCTGATAGACCATTGGCTGTTTCTTGCAGTGCGTTCTGCGCTAACTCTGCGCAGCTTGCTTGGAAGCGATTGTGGATCGCGCAATCTAAAAATATTTTCTCTATAGATTTCGGTACATAACTAACATCGCCGTGTGCCAGGGCTCGCTTCGGACACGGGGCACATCACTGCCTCTCTACCATAATCTGCCCTTCGGGGATGACATACACGCGGTACCGCTCTCCACCTTGACACTGCGCTTGATAGTCCGTTGGCCCGTCGCGCTTGAAGCTAATGACCTTATCGCAATGGTGGCCTGCTAGTGTGATCATAGCGAACAGATCGCGCTTCACGATCTCGTCATGGTCGCGAGGGGTAACGACCGGTGTCCCCGTGTGTTTTTCTATTCGGATTTGGTTTTCAGCCTCGACATATACTCGATAGCGATCCCCGGTTTGACAATTGACCTTATAGTCCTTTTCACCCGAGCGCTCGTAGCTCAGAACCATGCCGCAGGGTTGGCCCTGCAGGCTAATGACCGAAAATAGATCTTTTTTCACCAGATCATCTTCTGAGGTGCAGCCAAAGACCAACAGCACTGCCAATGCAGCAACGCCAGCCAGGCGGACGGGAAATTTCCTATTTATATCCATGCGTTAGATGGTCTATCAGCCGTTCAGCTTGGCAAACTGGATAGGGTCGGCCAGCATGTTCCAAAGGTTCTCGCGGGCTGTGACGAGATCGTGTGCAAGTTCTGGATCTTTATCTTGAACCAGCGTCAATATTTTATTGACAAGGAGGTTATATCGCTCGTGTAGCTGCTCAGCGGTCGCGGAGCTCTTATCATTGTGATATCCGCGTAATTCGTCTAACAGCTTTGTTGTCTGATTCTTGATCTGGAGTTTGGTAAGTACACCAACTGCCTTCGTAGCACGCAGGCGTTGCTCTAGCTCGACTAGGTCAAGTTGAAGGGATGCCCTCTCTTTACCTGACTCTGTCTCGTTCGCTCTAGCGGGTGTACCGAGCATCAGCGTTGCCGATGCCCTGCCCGTTGAATTGACTGGCCAACTGAGCGTAAGCGCTAAAGCCAAGCCACCTAAACTTGCTCTCGCAAGCCAATTAACGGAGGAAATCGGCTTGCGTAAAACACGCTGCTCGAGACGCGACAGATTAACTCTGTTGCAAAACGAAGTCATAGTTATCAATAAAGCGGGGCCAATGAAGAATGACCAGTAGCGCAATACGGAAACATTTTTATCGTACAAGTTCTCATTACAATGTTTGGAAAACCTCCTCGGCTGTCTCGATTGTCGCCTTAAATTGCTCATCACCATGGGCGCTTGAGACAAACCCAGCCTCAAAGCTCGATGGTGCGAAATAGATGCCCCGTTCAAGCATACTATGGAAAAACTGTTTGAAACGCTTCTGGTTGCAGGCTAGGACTTGTGAAAAATTCGTAATAGCGTCTGCGTCCGTGAAGAACAGCCCAAACATTCCACCAACTTGATTTGTTGTGAGCCCGATTCCAGCAGAAGCGGCACACTCTCGCAGTCCCTTGGTGAGGCGCATGGTTTTGTCAGAGAGTCTTGCATAAAAGTCGGTTTCCAACACTAATTCAAGGGTCGCGAGGCCTGCAGCCAAGGCCACCGGATTACCGGAAAGTGTGCCTGCCTGATAGATGGGGCCCTGTGGGGCAATGTGATCCATGACGTCGGCGCGCCCGCCGAATGCACCGACCGGCATTCCACCACCGATGACCTTGCCCAGTGTCGTGAGGTCTGGGCTGACATCATAGAGTTGCTGTGCCCCCCCGCGGGCTACGCGAAAACCCGTCATGACTTCGTCAAAAATTAATAGCGCTTGATACTCGTCACACAGAGCTCTAAGTCCTTGGAGAAAGCCCCGCACCGGAGGCACACAGTTCATATTACCCGCCACCGGTTCAACAATGATGGCGGCAACGTCTTTCCCTGTCTTACATAATGCATCCCGTACCTCGTCCAAATCGTTATAGGTAACCGCGATCGTGTGCTCCGCCAGCGCCTTGGGCACGCCAGGAGACGTTGGGACACCCAACGTCAATGCGCCCGATCCAGCTTTGACAAGCAGCGAGTCAACATGGCCGTGGTAACAACCCTCAAATTTAATAATCTTGTCCCGGGCCGTGACACCGCGAGCAAGACGTATGGCACTCATGGTGGCTTCAGTACCGGAGTTCACCATGCGCACCTTTTCGATAGCGGGCATGAGCTCGCAGATCTTTTTTGCCATAGCGGTCTCAATTGTTGTTGGTGCACCAAATCCGAGTCCGTTAGCGGCTGTCTGCTGCACAGCCTTTATAACGCTTGGGTGTGCATGGCCAACGATCATGGGACCCCATGAGCCCACATAATCGATATAACGTTTGCCATCGGTGTCGAACAAATAGGCGCCTTTACCTCGCGTAAAAAAGACAGGCTCGCCGCCAACCCCCTTGAATGCCCTGACCGGCGAGTTGACGCCGCCGGGAATGAAGCGCTGCGCCTCTTCAAAAAGTTTCTGTGATTGTGTCATTAATCGATTGTTATCCCCTCGGGGTCATATATTCGAAAAGCATGGAGTAACGTTTTGCCGCGGCTTCAGGATTAGGCTCGCCAAACAGCCCTTGTATCACCGCAAGCAGATCGGCACCTGAATCCAGCAGCATCTTTCCATTTTCCGGCGTGATCCCACCAATCGCGACGATTGGAATAGAGATAAGCTGCCGTGCCTCCCGGAGTAGATCAGTTGTTGCCCTTACTGAATTCGGCTTCGTTTTAGACGGGAAGAAAGACCCAAAGGCAACGTAATCGGCACCAACCGATTCTGCCTTGCGCGCCCTATTGAGTTGGTCATAGCAGGAAACTCCAATGATGGTGCCTTCCCCCATAAGCGCTCTTATTTTATGGTACTTTATGTCATGTTTCCCCAGGTGTACGCCTTCAGCCCCGACCATTGTTGCCAACTCTATATCGTCATTGATAATCAGAGGAGCGTTGTGATCTTGACACAGTTCATGCAGTGCTTTTGCTTCCTGTTCTCGTCGAGTGCCATCGGTAGTTTTGTCACGGTACTGAATCACAGTAGCGCCGCCTATCAAAACTTTTTCTACTACCTCAAGTAGAGCAGATGGTGCAATCAGCGTGTTATCCGTAATTGCATAAAGGCCCCTGAGCGGTGGGCGCATTATCGCTGCAGGTCCTCATTTGCGTGCTTCCAATGAAAGCGATTTGGATGTAATTGTCCTTTACCGAGTTTGTAACCTTCTTTCAACGCCTTCCATGTGTATCTTTGAGCCTCCTCAACAGCGCTTACTGCGTCGCTTCCCTGCGCCAAAAGGACTGCGATGGCAGCAGCTAACGTACAACCTGATCCATGGTAGCTCCCGGGCAAGCGCTCCCATTCGAAAACTCTTAGTCGTCGGTTATCTGCGTAGAGTGTATTGATGACTGCTGGCGTTTGTTCATGCGTGCCGGTGATGAGCACGTAGGCACATCCGTACGCCATTAGCCGCTCGGCTGCGCTGTCGAGGTCTTCCATGCCGCCTGCAAGTCGGCGAGCCTCTAGGCTGTTAGGGGTCAGTACCGTGGTATGCGGAAATAGCAGATTAATAATGGCTTCCTGGATCTCGTTATCGACGAGCGACTTGCCGGTGGCCGATGCCATCACCGGATCTAGGATCACGGGGATCGCTTTGTGCTGTATGAGAATGTCATGAATCGCCTCAACGAGGCTTACGCTGCCGATCAAGCCAATTTTGAAGGCCTTCACCGGCATATCGTTCAGTACCAATGAAGCCTGGATTTTTAGATCCGATGGTTTCTGCGGAATACAGTATTTGAGCTCCGATGTATCCTGTGCCGTCAGCGCCGTGATAACTGGTGCAGCATGCCCTCCCAGGCTGGCAATCGTTTCGATATCGGCCTGTATGCCTGCCCCACCGGTAGGATCATGACCTGCAAAGTCTAAGACCACTGGAATTTGCTGCGGTGTGCTATCCATTTCAGAGCTATACTACACGCCCAAACCTGTTGCGAGAATAAGCGCAAGAATTCTAAAGCGGTTCGCGTGAAGACATATATGTGTACGATCTGTGGCTTCATCTATGATGAAGCCAAGGGATGGCCCGAGGATGGCATCTCACCCGGGACGAAGTGGGAGGACGTTCCCCTAAACTGGGTGTGTCCCGACTGTGGCGCCCGCAAGGAAGATTTCGAAATGGTCGCGATCTAGGAGGTTGTTGAAAAACACCCCCTGCTACCTGTGTTGCCTATCTGTGAGGCGGTCTTTAGAAGGGCTGGACGACTGTCAGTATGATGATTCCGATCAGAATTACAGTCGGAACCTCGTTGAGCCATCGGTAGAAAACGTGCCCGTGCTCGTTCTGATCACGCTTAAAATCCAATAGCAGTTTCCCACAGTAGATGTGATAGCCAACAAGAATGGCGACCAGAGTGAGCTTTGCATTTAACCAACCTGCGCTGGCGTAAGCCTCCCACGTGTAACCGGCGACGATAAGCCAGAACCCGAAGACAACTGTGAGTATCCCCCCAGGCGTCATGATACCGTAATAGAGCTTGCGCTCCATTACCTTGAATCGTTCATTGCTGATCGCGTCAGTCGTCATAGCGTGATAGACAAATAGCCTCGGTAAGTAAAATAGCCCGGCGAACCATGTGACTAAAAAGATAATATGAAAGGATTTCACCCACAGCACGGGGCTTACCCGAGTGCTTTTTGCGGAGACTCAAGCATTGTCAAAATGCGTTGACGCACCTTATTAATGTCCATCTCACCGATCTTTTGCTGCACGATCTTGCCATCCGGTGCAATGAGGAAACTGGTGGGGGTTAATAGTACGTTGCCGAATCGCTTCGCGACGCTACCATCGATGTCTAGGGCAACAGGGTAGGGGATCTGGAGCTCGCGTGCCATCTCCAAAACTTGATTCGGCGGATCGTAGTACATCGCTACACCGATAATCTCGAACCCTGATCCAGATAATTCTTGATATAGCTCGATCAGGTGTGGCATTTCTTTAATGCATGTCGCACAGGTCGTTGCCCAGAAAGTGACTAACACAGGGTGTCCCCGCAGCGCCTTTAGCTGCAATGTACGCCCGTCGATGGTCTTCAGAGTGACATCCGGAGCATGGCTTAGGCCGGTTGGTGTGAGCCAAACCCACAGGGCAGCGGCTGCCAATATCGCTGCGAAAAATACGATAAACTGGTCTTTCTTCTTCATCATCACTTAAACTGAGGCAATCTTATTTCTTGACGCCATCGTTCGCTGAGATATTAGTCGGTTCTTTCAACTGGCTCGAGCTAGAGCGTCGAAACACGTTGCGGATGTAGGTGAAGATACTTTTCACCGCGATCCAAAGCTTTGGCAGCAACCAGATCATGACTAGAATAAACACTAGTAGCAAAACAAGGAACACCCAAGGATAGGTGAGTGCTGTCCACAGGCCGGCAATAACAATGAGATCTTCACTCAGTGATGCTGTCCAATTACTGAGAGGCTCTGGCGAGGTATTAATAATTACACGGCTACCCGCTTTTGTGGCATAGGTTGCTGCCGCTAAGGAGCCGCCGATGAGGAACGCAGCGAGCTGAGCCGCTTGGCTAGTCTCACCGAATGCTCCCATAGCAAGAATTGCGCCAGCGGGGATACGGATAAAGGCATGTATGGCGTCCCAGCCTGTATCGACTCCCGGAGTCTTGTCGGCAAAGAACTCCACGCAATACATAAACCCTGCCGCCGCCATCACCAATGGGTCACTCAGCACTTCTAGATCGGGAGGGAGAGTAATGTGGCCAGTTGAGCCCAGAAGACCCAGCATGAAAACGGCTGCGTACAGATTGATGCCACTTGCCCAAGCAACACCCATGGCTAGGGCAATCGTTGCGACTAAGTCCACAAGGTGCCTCGTTCTATGCGTGCATGGGCTATGGTAACTGTATTATTATTGGGCACAATCTCTGGTTTAAAACGCCGCCCGGTGGACTCGCCCTTCAACATCGCGATCATTCGAATTTTCAAGTGGTAACGGACACAATTTGAGTGAATGATTGAGTATTTTTGGTTTGACCGCTGGGTCGACCAGAAGTCCCATTGAGGTGCCCGTTCCACGAGTCATGTAGATATAGTCTGGGGCCCATCTAGTGCTTGACACGGGCTATCCGTGGAATTAAGCTGAAATTGGTATCCTGCTCGACCGTAGGATACGGTTGAAACGATAATAATAATCGGTACGACTTAAGCGGCTTCGGCCGCTTTTTTGTTGGTTCTTTTTCTTTTGTGCTACTCGCCGTATTATGAATCCTTTATACGTCGTTCCCTTGCTTTAACATTTTTAAGCCATGAATAAGGTAGGAATTGTCGGGGCTTCTGGCTACTCTGGCGTTGAACTTCTGCGATTATTGGTCGGACACCCAGATGTCGATCTGTTGGTGATTACATCACGGTCCCATGCGGGTGAGGCAGTGACTGAGGTCTTCCCAAACCTGCGCGGTCACATCGATCTCAAGTTCTCGGAGCCTAAGCTTGACCTGTTAATCGCTTGCGATGTGGTTTTTTTTGCAACCCCTAATGGGACAGCGATGACCATGGTTCCGGAATTGTTGGCTCGCGGGGTACGTGTAATTGATCTATCAGCGGATTTCCGTCTGAAAGATTCCGACCAATGGGAACATTGGTATGGCACAGCACATGCGTGCCCAGAATTGTTGGATGAGGCAATTTACGGGCTTTCTGAGGTCAATCGGCAAGCAATAAAGTCTGCTAGGCTCGTCGCTAATCCCGGTTGTTACCCGACGGCGGTGTTACTCGGATTCCTTCCGCTTGTTGAAGGGGATCTTGTCGATAGGCACAGACTCATTGCTGATGCCAAGTCTGGAGTAAGCGGCGCGGGCCGCAAGACCGCGTTAGACCTCCTATACTGTGAAGCAGGCGATTCGCTAAAGGCTTATGCCGTTCCGGGTCATAGGCATCTTCCAGAGATCCGCCAAGGATTAGAAATTATGTCTGGGGCGCCTGTGGGGCTTACATTTGTGCCACATTTGGTTCCAATGGTGCGTGGTATTCATGCGACACTTTATGCGCAATTGACCCGGAATGATGTTGATTTACAAGAGCAGTTCGAACTACGTTATCGTAACGAGCCCTTCGTGGATGTTTTGCCAACCGGGGTCGATCCAAATACACGTTCGGTTCGGGGATCTAACGTCTGCAGAATTGCCGTGTATCGGCCCCAAGACGGGGACATGGTAGTGGTTCTGTCAGTGATAGATAATTTGGTTAAGGGTGCCGCCGGACAGGCAGTGCAAAATATGAATATTCTATTCGATTTGGATGAAACAACGGGATTAAATGAAATCGCGCTGTCGCCATGATGCGCTTTTTAACTAATTGATATTAATTTGGTGTTGAGCGTGGCATTTGACACATATAGTTGCAGATAACATGGGACGCTTGGTTGTAAAGCCACATCGCCCTGCAAGAATTACTGTATTGCTGTTGCTGGGTGCCCTACTGCTTGTGATAACAGGTTGGCTTTTGGTCCACTATGGCCACTGGCGTTATATTTACGACGAGATGGCCGACAATCGCAATGCGAAGGTTCTATGGGAAATCAATCGTAGCCTAGAAGCCGAGACAATCAGATTACGTGAGCGGGTCGCCATCCTTGGGCATTCTGCAGAAGTCGAGAACCGGGCTGCTTCTGACGTGCAGGAAACGCTGAGGCACCTTCAGGATGAGATTTTTGATTTGCGGGAAGAGCTGAGTTTCTACCAGGGAATCGTCGTTGCAACCCGAACTGCAACAGGGCTAACGGTACAGGGACTATACGTAGAGCCACTTGCCCAAGAACATCGATACAGATACAAGCTTGTATTAACCCATGTTACGAGAAGTGATAGGGTTGCAGAAGGCACGGTCAACATGGTTGTTGAAGGCGATCTGTACGGTATATCGAGGCGCTTTAGGCTTCAAGAGATTACGGACCGTAGCCCAGTCGATTTGTCATTTCGATTTAAGTATTTTCATAAACTTGAGGGTGCTATGGTGCTCCCGGATGGTTTTCAACCCCGTAGAATCTTCGTTGAGTTGCACCCCAAGGACAAAACCCAGCCGAAAGTAGAGAGGATTTTTGAATGGCCGCGGATGGCTGGTTAAGGAGGGTAAGGACAATGTGGGGAAAACGTAAGAAGCGTAAAACGACCCGAATCGACACGTTGATCGGGCCGAATACTGAGTTGCTTGGCGATGTTCAATTCAGCGGTGGTCTTCATGTGGATGGGACTATAAAAGGCAACGTTACGGCTGTTGATGACCCTTCTTCGGTGGTTTCCGTAAGTGAACGGGGTACCATTGAAGGGGAAGTTAAGGTGAACTTTATCGTGTTAAACGGTACCGTAGTCGGCGATGTCCACGCTCACGAGCATATTGAACTTGCGCCCAACGCCCGTGTCACAGGGAATGTCTATTACAATCTGATTGAAATGGCGATGGGAGCTGAGGTGAATGGCCAACTCGTACACGAGTCACAAACGGATCAGTCCTCAGTTGCTGTCCGCGAAAGCGGGCCATTTGAGGCATCTGACGGGAGTACTTGATCCCAATGGGCGAAAGGACTATATATTGGAATCTCATCTGTACTTTGGTTAGCGCTGAACTGGAAGATGCATAGCATGAATGCCCCTGAAACTGTTGGATCAAGCCCACTGATGTTTACCGACGCTGCGGCCTCAAAGGTCAAGGAGTTGATTAACGAGGAGGGTAATGATCAATTGATGTTGCGTGTATATATCTCGGGAGGCGGCTGTTCGGGCTTCCAATATGGATTTACCTTCGATGAAAACCTCACGGAAGGCGATGCGGTCGTAGAAAACGGTGGCGTGAAGCTGCTGATCGATCCAATGAGTTACCAATACCTTGCTGGTGCCGAGATTGACTATACGGAAGGTCTTGAAGGCGCACAGTTTGTTATCCGTAACCCCCAGGCGAAGAGCACTTGCGGTTGCGGTTCTTCCTTCTCGGTCTGATTTCCTAAATTTACCGCTATTCAGCGTTTGCGTGCGTCGTAAACGCCGCCCAATACCACGGCGCGATGGGCACCCGTTACTGAAGGTACATTGGCGGGTTGCGCGTCGAGGCGCTGCTTTGCGAGCCAGGCGAAGGTAACGGCCTCCACGCAGTCTGGATCCAGTCCGTATTCTGAGGTGGACCCCACTGTGCAGGCCGGTAACTGATAAGCAATGGCCTGCATCAATATCGGGTTGTGTACGCCACCACCACAAACGAGGATTTGTTTGGTCGCTGGCGCATGCGCTGTGATGGCGTGGGCAATACTTGAAGCAGCGAGCTGCACCAGCGTTGCCTGGACGTTCTCTGCGTAAATGTTGGACGTAATATCGGCAAGCCGCTTGTCCAGCCACGTCAGGTTGAAGTAATCGCGCCCCGTGCTTTTCGGTGGGGCCAAGTGGAAATAAGGATCCGATAGCAACTTAGCTAGTAAAGCTTGATCAACAGCACCACTCTTTGCCCATTCACCGTTGCGATCGATGGGTGTGTTGTGATGTCGGTGGCACCAGTCATCTAGCAGAGCGTTGCCTGGGCCGGTATCGAATCCGGATATGGGTGAAGCCGGGTCGGCGGGAAGCACCGTGATGTTGGCGATTCCCCCGATGTTCAACACGATTCGGTCTACCTCGTCACTATGAAATTGATGAGCATGAAACCCAGGGGTCAATGGCGCGCCCTGACCCCGTGCGGCGACATCCATGCGTCTAAAATCGGCTATCGTTGTGATTCCCGTGAGCTCGGCGATTATGTTGGGATCGCCGATCTGCAAGGTGAAGGGCTCAGACCCGCCCGGACGGTGCAAAATCGTTTGCCCGTGGCTGCCAATTGCCCTCACCATGTCCGATGTTGCACCGTGTTGCCGGATCAGCTCCGCAGCGGCCTCGGCAAACAGTCTTCCAACCCGTACGTCCAATCTCGCAATGTGTTCGGGTGTCGCATTTTTTGGCTTTTCATAAACGAATCGCAGCTCGTCACGTAATTCGTCAGCAAGGGGGAATTGCTGATATGCCACCATCTCTGCCTTGTCCAGCGCAAAGTCCACGAGGGCCGCGTCGATCCCGTCCATGCTGGTGCCGGAGATCAGACCAATGAAAAGTGCCATTAGCTAACGGTAGGAATCAGGGCGGTGAGGCATGAGGTGCCATACCATCCTGCATTGCAACCGTCGAGGCGGCTGTGTTGAGATCACTTGATGAGAGGTTTCTTGACGTGTAGCTCGGTGCGATTGCACCCAGCTGCGCTAACATGGGTCGTGTTGTCGCCTTGAAGCGGCCCATTTGTGGGGCCGGGATCTGCATTGCCTTCGGCAGAGTGACCGTCAAAGGATTCCGGTGGACACCATTGATGCGGAACTCGTAGTGGAGATGCGGGCCTGTGGCGAGACCTGTTGTACCCACATAGCCAATGGCCTGGCCCTGGCTTACACGCTTACCCCGCTTGATGCCCCTGGTGATGCGTGATAAATGGGCATAAACGGTGCTGTATTTACCTCCATGTTTCAGAATAATGGTGTTCCCATAGCGGCCTTTCCTTCCTGCGTGAACAACGATCCCGTCTCCGGTTGCTTTCACCGGGGTACCGTTGGGCGCTGCGTAGTCCACGCCTCTGTGTGCGCGTATACGATTTAATATCGGGTGTTTCCTCTTTAAACTGAAACGTGAACTGATGCGTTGAAAATCGAGTGGTGTCCGCAAGAAGGCTTTCCGCATACTGTGGCCGCTATCTGCAAAATAGTCCGTGTGCCCATCGCGGTTTGTGTAGCGAACAGCGCGGTATGTTTTGTTGCGGTTAATAAACTCAGCTGCCAGGATAGGCCCGTCCTTGAGCTTTTCCCCGTCTTTGAATTGCTCTTCGTAAATTAGTGCGAAGCTGTCGCCTTCCCGTATATTGAGTGCAAAATCGATATCCCAACCGAACAGATGAACAAGCTGCATGGTCAGGTTGTCTGACAAACCCGCGTTCTGGGCGGCGAGAAAAAGGGAACTCGTGATCGTTGCCGCAGCCGTGGCGATGCGTGTCTCAAGCTCGGTTATAAGCATTTCGGACGTAAAGCGCTCGTCCGCACGACGAATGTGTAAGGAGTGTGTCAAGTCAATATCGTAGATAAGCTCACGGAACATGCCATCTTCAAGCAGGATATGGAGTTCCTGGCCCGGTCGAAGGTTTTTCAAGACGGCGGCCTCCGGGTTCGTCATGATGCGATGGACGATCTGGGCACTGAGACCTAGGTGCTTAGCGATCAGTGAGAGATTGTCGCCGCTTCTTACCTTAACTGTTTGCCATTTGTCTTGCTCGTCGACAGCATCGAGGCGATGGGCGACCATATCGGTGGATTGCACCGTTCCTACCAATGGGAGGGGTAGGGAACGGATGAGGCTTGGTTCCGTTGGCGCCTGGTTGGCTAAACTTTCGAGTTTGGAGGGCAAAGCAACATTTGCTGGCACTGGTTCCTTGGGCACGACCGTCACGACGAGACCCGCCGTGATACAGCCAACGAGCATCAGAAGCCAGCGCCGTCGGTACCACGAAGGCTTATTTGGGGACGTCCATACGATGGATGCCTTATAGTCTTGCTTTATATATGCTCTGTAACTCACGGTGTTACCTTATAATAACTTCTTTAACAATATCGGGTGTTGCGTACAACGTCAACAACAGCGATGTCTTTGGGGCGCTATGACTTATGTTAAATTAGTGTAGCAATGTCTGAGTGAAGGGGTAGCTAAGTTGGCAAACGCGAGGGTGGATGATGCTCTGGAGATCATCGCGCGAGGGGCGCACGAAATCCTGCCTCAAGCGGAACTGAAGGAGAAATTAAAGGGTGGTAAGCCGCTCCGAGTGAAGGCCGGGTTTGATCCGACAGCGTCGGATCTGCATCTTGGACATACAGTCTTGTTGAACAAGCTTCGGCAGTTTCAGGACCTGGGGCACGAAGCATTATTTCTGATTGGTGACTTTACGGCGCTCATCGGGGACCCGTCAGGTAGAACGGAAATTCGGAAACCCTTGACGCGTGAAGAAGTGCAGGAAAATGCGCGCACCTATGAAACCCAGATCTACAAGGTGCTGGATCAAACCAAAACATCCATCGTTTTTAATTCCACGTGGATGGACACGATGGATGCCGCGGGGCTTGTTAGGCTGGCATCTCATCATACTGTCGCACGGATGCTTGAGCGTGACGATTTCAACAAGCGCTACCAGGGCGGCTACCCTATTGCCATCCACGAATTTTTGTATCCTCTGATTCAAGGCTATGACTCGGTCGCGTTAAAGGCGGATGTGGAACTGGGTGGTACCGACCAGAAGTTCAATCTCCTCGTTGGTCGGCAACTTCAAGAGGCGTATGGACAGAAACCACAGGTTGTCCTCACTATGCCGATCCTAGAAGGGCTCGATGGTGTTCAGAAGATGTCGAAATCATTAGGAAACTATGTTGGCATTACAGAGGCGCCTCAAGAGATGTTTGGCAAAATCATGTCGGTATCAGACGAGCTGATGTGGCGCTATTTCGAATTACTAAGTTTTCGCCCGATGAGCGATATTGAAAAATTAATGGAGGGCGTCAAGCGAGGGACTAATCCGAGAGACGTTAAAATCCAGCTGGCGGATGAAATCGTCGGGCGTTTCCACGGTGCCAAGGCCGCCAAAGAGGCTCAGGAAGAATTTGTCAATCGCTTCCGGCATGGCCAAATGCCAGAGGATATGAAGGAATTTAAATATGATTCGGGTGATGAAGATAGTGTTTGGGTAGTGCCGGTAGTTACAGCGGCCGGCTTGACTCCCAGCAACTCAGAAACAATTAGAATGATAAATGCGAGGGCTCTACGAATTGACGGCGAAAAAGTCACCGATAGAGATAAAAGAATTGCCTCCGGAAGTACTTACGTTATCCAGATCGGGAAGCGCAAATTTAGGCGGGTATTGGTTGCACGAGGACACACGCAAAGGCAGGACTCATAACGTCGGGAGCTGCAATAGACCAGCTATCCCCGGGAACCCAGAAACCATGATACCGGTCTAAAATCGGCCGGCTCGACGCCTAAAATTTGCGTCAGACGGCCGCCCGAGGCTGCCCTAACTATCTGCTTGCTATTTTAAGCCAAAGACGCCTCGAAATCGGCGCCATTGCGTTATTGGATGGATGCGGTCAAAGGTGTATAATCCCGAAGTTCGGTTGGGGATAGCCCCGACCCCGATCTTTAAAAATGCCTGATCTAGTAATCTGTGTGGGCGCTTGCGTCAGAGGGTTGCTTCACCATCAAGACATCGATGGAAGTGGCCTCGCATGATGCGAGATTGAAGCCATCGAGCTAGTATTGTTGCAGTCATGCAACGTCAAACTTGAACTGAAGAGTTTGATCCTGGCTCAGATTGAACGCTGGCGGCATGCTTAACACATGCAAGTCGAACGGCAGCGCGGGGAAGCTTGCTTCCCTGGCGGCGAGTGGCGGACGGGTGAGTAATGCGTAGGAATCTGCCCTGCAGCGGGGGACAACCTGGGGAAACTCAGGCTAATACCGCATACGCCCTACGGGGGAAAGCGGGGGACCTTCGGGCCTCGCACTGCAGGATGAGCCTACGTCCGATTAGTTTGTTGGTAGGGTAACGGCCTACCAAGACGACGATCGGTAGCTGGTCTGAGAGGACGATCAGCCACACTGGGACTGAGACACGGCCCAGACTCCTACGGGAGGCAGCAGTGGGGAATATTGGACAATGGGCGAAAGCCTGATCCAGCAATGCCGCGTGTGTGAAGAAGGCCTGCGGGTTGTAAAGCACTTTCAGTAGGGAAGAAATATGAGGGACTAATACTTCCTCGTTTTGACGGTAC
>JAPUIX010000175.1 GCA_027296625.1 Gammaproteobacteria bacterium
ACGGCCGTTTATATGGTGTTCGGAATATAGGTGAACGGCTTCGGCAGCTGGGCTCGGACTTAGACATTGCATCCTTTGCAAAGCGACCGTTTCGGACATTGTCCGCTGGACAAAAGACGCGGGTTAGCCTTGCTAAGGCCCTGATTAACGAGCCGGAGCTTCTACTGCTCGATGAGCCGACCGCATCACTGGATCCAGATACCGCCGACCGTGTTCGCAGCTTTCTCTCCAGCTACCAAGCGTCATCTGGGATGACGATATTGCTGGCATCGCACAACATGATGGAGGTCGAGCGCATCTGTTCCGATGTGATGATCATGCGGGCCGGAAAGATCGTGGATCAGGGCACGCCTCAGGGGCTGGTCGCAAGATATAGGCGCAGCACCCTGGAAGAAGTATTCCTCGACGTAATGCGAGAAACCGGTGAGGGAGATCGGAATCGCAAGACGGTGGCCCTGCCGTGAGCCTCCAAGCGTCGATCACTCTCTCAGTGGGCCGAATCGGTGCGATGGCGCTGCGTTATCTATATCTGTTGCGGGGATCCTGGCCACGGATCCTTGAACAGGCGTACTGGCCGACGGTTCAGATGATCATGTGGGGCTTCATCACGCAGTTCTTCATTACCAATAGCTCGTGGGTTGCTCACGCAACGGGCGTGCTTCTTTCCGCCGTTTTATTATGGGATGTGCTCTTTCGTGCGCAGCTTGGCGTTTCCGTTGTGTTTATGGAAGAGATGTTTGCGCGCAATCTGGGACATTTATTTGCTAGCCCCTTGCGGCCCTATGAACTGGTTTTTTCGATGTTACTCATCAGTCTGTTTCGTACATTGTTAGGTGTTGGCACCGCCGCTTTGTTGGCTATCCCTCTTTATCACTATTCGATATTTGATCTTGGATTGCCGCTACTAGCTTTTTTTGCGAATCTCTTGGTATTTGGCTGGGCGATCGGGCTCTTAATATGCGGCCTCCTGCTGCGTTACGGCCTTGGAGCTGAAAGCCTGGCCTGGGCGTCGATTTTTGCCTTGGGGCCAATCAGTGGCATTTACTATCCGATTTCAACATTGCCTGACTGGCTGCAGCCGGTCGCCTGGGCCATTCCCAGCAGTCATGTATTTGAGGGTATGCGGGCAGTCTTATTTGATCATCGATTTGATAAGGAATTGTTTTTCGATGCAGTCCTGTTGAATGGTATCTATATCGTGCTGGGGATGATCGTTTTCCTCTGGGTATTCCGGATCGCACGCGTGCGCGGCCTTCTGTTACAGGTTGGTGAGTAGCCGTCGTACCTTCGCGCTTTACTTCGCCGTGAAAACTTGTGTGACGCTCACAACTACGATCAACGAGAAGCAGATCAGCGCCCACGATGGGATGCTCAGACCTAGGAATGTCCAGACCACCTCAGCGCAATCGCCAGTCCCGGTCAACATGATTTTGAGCGTTTCAGTGAGTGGATAGGTGTTCAGCATATACTCAAGTCCCGGGCCGCACTCAGGGATTTCCTCTGGCGGCAAGTGCTGTAGGTAAACTTGCCGTGCGGCGACCGCAGCACCGCCGAAGGAAACTAGGGTAATGAAGGTGCTGTAGATTCTAGCGCCGATGCGCCGTGGACCGTGTATTGCCGCCAGTAGACTTAAGAGCGCGGTGATTACGAAAGCAATTCGCTGAACAATACATAGTGGACATGGTTCAAGATCTTTGACGTTCTCCAAATACATGCCGAAGCCGAGAAGGGCCGTACAACCGAGAAAGATCATTAGGTAGATCAATCGATTAAGGCGCATGATACAAGCCTCGCAGTTAGAAATGAGTGCTAGCATTATTATTTGAACTCGCTATGTTAGCCTGCCCTCGTTCGGATCCCACGATGTAGGGTGTCAGGAAGCTCGGGATCCGATCATCCAGCCAGTATGTTGCACGCCATGGAGCTGGCCCACTGATAAATCCCACATGTCCGCCGCGTTCGCTGAGCTCTAGCGATATACTGGGTGACAGCTCTGATGCATTCGGTATGGCGGCGGGCGTCATGAACGGATCATCCACGGCATGCAGTATGAGTGTTGGTATGCAAATGGAGTTTAGATACTGGCGGCTGCTAGAGCGCGAGTAATAGTCATTGACGTCTTCGAAGCCATGTAAAGGTGCAGTGATTGCATCGTCAAAGGCGCGAAAGTTCTTCAACGTGTTCAGTTGACCCAAGGCGATGGGCGGTTTAATTGTTTGAAATTTTTGTCTCATTTTCGCGCACAGACTTTTGAGTAACAGCCGTTGATAGATCCGCGAGAGACCTTGATCAAGGCGCTCAGCGCTGTTGTGCAGGTCGAACGGGACAGATACGGCGACAGCCGCTTCTAACGCCACATCCTGCCCGTACTCACCAAGATATTTCAGCAATACGTTACCACCCAAGGAGTATCCCACGGCTGCCAATGAGGTGCCCGGCTCCCGCGCGTTGAGCGTTTCGATGAGGTAACGGAGATCACCCGTGTCACCTGAGTGATAGCTGCGGGCCATGCGATTTGGGGTGGCACTGCAACCTCGAAAATGCATAAGTACCCCACGCCATCCTTTGCGATGAAAGGCTGCCATGATCCTCGCAGCATAGGGGGACCGGATGTCTCCCTCCAGGCCGTGTAAGACAATCACGATGGGGCCAGAGTGGCCTGTCGTCCAAGCGAGATCGACGAAATCACTATCGGGAAGCTCCAATCGTTCCTGCCGTACGGCAATCTTGTGGTTGCGCGATGATATGCGCGGCCAGAACGTCTGTGCGTGGGGTCCCGGCAGCCACCAGGCGGCCTTAAAAGTGTTACGGATAATCACCTGTTAATGTGCCCCCCGGCCGATGTTTTCGACTACCGGCTCCTGCACCAACACAGTATCCAGGCAGCCACTGTTTCGTTCAGTCGAGATAGCGGCTAAGGAGCCCTTTGTATGCGTCGATGCGTCGATCGCGCAGATAGGGCCATTCATGACGCACCGCCTCGCTTCGTTTAAAGTCAAGGGATACCACGTGTACGGCGTCTGCATCGCTTGACGCCTGGGCCAAAATTTCCCCTTGTGGCCCGGTGATGAAACTTGAGCCCCAGAATTGAATCGGAGTGGCGTTTTCCTTTACGCCTTCCTCAACTCCCCAGCGGTTACAAACGGCCAGTGGCAGGCTGTTGGCAATGGCATGGGCACGTTGAATCGTGATCCAGGCGTCAAGCTGGCGTGCGCGTTCGGGTTCCGGGTCTTTGGGATCCCATCCGATAGCGCTTGGATAGAGCAAGAGATCGGCGCCGGCGAGGGCCATCAGACGGGCGGCTTCTGGAAACCACTGATCCCAGCACACCAGCACGCCCAGGGCTCCGGCGGACGTCGCGATGGGTGTAAAGCCCTGGTCCCCTGGCGCAAAGTAGAATTTTTCGTGATAGCCCGGATCGTCGGGGATGTGCATCTTACGGTACGTTCCGGCGATCTGGCCGTTCCGCTCCAAGACCACGGCCGTATTGTGGTACAGACCGCGGGCACGGTGTTCAAAGATGGAGGCCACGATGACGATCCCAAGTTCGGCAGCGACGCGCGCTAGCTGCTCGGTCGTTGGCCCGGGAATGGATTCCGCAAGATTGAACTTGTTCGCATCTTCGAAACCACAGAAATATTGATAGCAATGTAACTCGGGAAGCAACACAAGTTCGGCGCCTTGCCGATGGGCTTCATGTACGCCCGAAATGGACGCTTCGAGGTTTTCTGTCCGCTCCACAGTACATGCATGCTGTACGAGGCCAACGGAAAGGGTAGTGCTCATTGGGCAACTCCATGTAGTAAGTGCATTGCGACGCAGTGGAGACTGCCGTATTGGTGAATCAACGGCAAGGCGTTGATGCCAACGATTTGGCGCTCAGGAAAACAATCACCCAAAATTTTGAGGCCTTGCGCATCGTTAGGATCGTTGTACGTGGGCACAAGCACAGCGTTATTAATAATCAGAAAGTTAGCATAGCTTGCGGGAAGTGACTTTCCATCCTTTGAATAGATCATACGTGGGCAGGGGAGGGCGATGAAACGGTACGGCTCACCATCTAGTTGCCGAAATGTCTCTATTTCTCGTGCCATCGCATGAAGCTCTGGATAGTTTGGGTCATTCTCATCGTCACACCGCACATACGCGATGGTCTCTCGGTCGACGAAACGTGCAAGGGTATCGATATGCCCGTCGGTGTCGTCGCCAAGCAGCTGTCCGTGATTTAACCATAGGATGCGACGGCAGCCGAGATATCGTAATAACTGGGACTCGATCGCATTCGCGCTAAGTTCTGGATTGCGTGTGGGAGAAACTAAGCAGCGCGACGTCGCCAATAGTGTACCGGCGCCGTCCGTCTCGATGCTTCCTCCCTCAAGCACAAGGTCAATGTGCTCGATCGGTGTATGTCCGAATGCACCTGCTGCGTGCAGCATGCTCGTGATGCGGTTGTCATGATTGGCTGGGTACTTGTTGCCCCAACCGTTAAATTTGAAGTCTATGAGGTGTGGGTTGCCATCCCTAAGCAAGCCAATGGGCCCGTGATCGCGTGCCCAACTATCATTGGAGGGAGCGACGTAGAGTGTGTAACAAACGGGATCGATCCTAGATCGCCGAAAGAGTGATTCAACGTGGAAGCCGTGCGCCTGATCGTTACAGGCAATCACAAGCTTTTGTGACTTGGAGGCCGTCTTTGCGATCGCAAGAAAGGTATCTTCGGTTGCTAACGGGTCCGGCTGCCAGTTCGTCTCGGCATGCGGCCATGTCATGAACAGCGCGCTTTGCCGTTCCCACTCGGCAGGAAAGCGTGTCGCCTTATGCAGCATTCAGCGAATAGGGTAGCGGTTGGACTTGTACCGTCGGACCCTCATCACGATGCAACCGGACCTCAGTGCTTGCGGCCGCTTCCGTTTCGATAACAGCCAGCATCGCGATGCCGCCGTCTGGATGTGGTCTCGCGTTGAGGACTTGGCCAATGCGCTCGCGGCTTCTCACCTCGAAGAGGGCATCGCCGGGATCCGGCACCGCATCAGTATCCAGATGCGCAAGGTACGTGCGTCGTTTCAGTTTGCCCCGGTATTTAACGCGGGCGATGACTTCTTGACCTGGAAAGCAGCCTTTCTGAAAGCTGAGCGCGCCCAAAGCATGAAGATTGAGCATCTGGGGCAAGAAGGCTTCTGACGTCGCGGGGTAGATGCTTGGGATCCCGGCAAGAATATCCAGTAGGGCCCATGGCCCGGCACCGACTGGTGTTACCTCTGATGCAAGCGCTTGCCACACAGCTTGAAGCCTTGCGGCTTTTCCAACCACTAGAAAGCGAGGTGTGGGACCCGGAATGCCGAGTAATGTGACCGTGCCGTTTTGCGTGGCGTCATCTACAACGTGAGGTACATCCCCAACCGAGTGCTTAAGGTAAGTTGCCACGTCATCGCCCGCGATGCCAATACGGGCCAGCGAATCGCTTGCATCAGCCATGGTGACGGCGGCACGCAACACATAACCGCGCAAGCGGTGTATGGTCATGTCAACGAGTTCCCGCGGTAATAACAGGTAGTAATGCTGGCCGCGCCTAAATATCAAAAAGATCGCCAGCACCTGTCCTTTGGGCGTGCACCAAGCACTAAGCTGGCTGTGCCGTGGGGTGATCGCGTCGACGTCGCTCGTGAACTGTCCATGTAGAAATTCGTTAGCGTCATTACCGCCGACCTCGATTAACCCTAAGTGGGATAGGTCTGCAATGACATTCGACGATAGCACGGCGCGATACTCCGCAGTTCGATTACCGTAATCATTGACGATGTCATCAACAAAGGCAGCACCGAAATCTGTTAGAAACTGTCTCCAATGATTTTCCATGATTAGCCGATTCCGTTGGCGTTATATAGTTGAGGCGTCGCGAATCTGCGCTACGAGGCGAGCCATCGCGGTGTTACTCGGCTGCGATCTGCCCATCAGCCACGAGAGCAGGTCATCATCTGAATGATCCAAAAACTCGTTGAAAAGCTGCTTATCTTCCAGTGACAGATCGGCATAATGCTGGGCGAGGAACTTTTGCAGGATCAGATCGAGCTCCCGTAAGCCGCGTCGGCAGCGCCACAGCAGCCGAGACCGTTCAATCATCGGTCGTTCAAGAACACCAACACAACAATGAGCCTACGTGGTCCGCGTAATCATGAGCTTTTTGATCTCGGCGATAGCCTTTCCAGGATTAAGGCCCTTTGGACAGGTGTTTGTGCAGCTCATAATGGTGTGACACCGATAGAGGCGGAATGGACCTTCAAGGTCGTCCAAGCGTTTGCCGGTAGTTTGATCTCGGCTATCCACGATCCAACGATATGCCTGCAGCAGGACGGCCGGACCGAGATAACGGTCGCTGTTCCACCAGTAACTTGGACAACTGGTTGAACAACAGGCACAAAGAATACACTCGTACAGACCATCGAGTTTGGCGCGATCTTTCTTGGATTGTAAATGTTCTCGATCTGGCGAAGGGGGGCTCTCCGTCTGGAGCCAAGGCTCGATCGAAGCGTACTGGGCATAGAAATTCGTCAGGTCCGGCACAAGGTCTTTGACGACCGGCAGATGTGGCAGCGGGTAGATCTTGACGTCTCCGCGAATATCTTCGATCGCCTTAATGCAAGCAAGCTCATTGGTGCCATCGATGTTCATCGCGCAAGAACCACAAATACCTTCTCGGCATGAACGCCGGAAAGTTAAGCTTGCGTCAAACTCGTTCTTAATCATAATCAGGGCATCAAGCGCCATCGGCCCGCAAGTATCCAGGTCGAGCTCATAAGTATCCATGCGTGGGTTCTCTTCGCTGTCCGGGTCGAACCGATAGATGACAAAACGCCTTGTATTCATTGCGCCATCAGCATGACGATAGGTTTTTCCCTTACGGATCACGGAATTTGCGGGTAATGTGAACTCAGCCATGGTGTTTATCCTCGCAGTGCGGTTCGTCAGTACACCCGTGCTTTGGGCGGAAACGATTCCACTTCATCCGTTAGCGGCTGCATACGTATAGGCCGATCGTCAAATCGCACTTCACCCTTATTATCTAGCCACGCCAAGGTATGTTTTAACCAGTTCTGGTCGTCGCGATCCGGATGGTCCTCACGGGCATGGGCTCCTCGGCTCTCTGTGCGGTTGAGCGCCGAACACACGGTAACCATCGATTGCGTCAGAAGGTTGGCCAGTTCAAATGTCTCAATGAGATCGGTGTTCCATATCATAGACTGATCTGTAACGTGAACATCAGCAAATGACGCCAAGATCTCTTGTATCTTCTGTTTGCCTTCCTCCAGGACCGCGCCAGTGCGAAATACTGAGGCATTACTCTGCATCGTCTTCTGCATCTCCAACCGAATCCGGGCAGTTGGTAAGGATCCCTTGGCATGGCGAAGCCGGTCCACCCGTTCCAAGATGGGTTCCTCCAGTTTCTTGTTCAAAGGCTTGTGGGGTGTGTCGGGCTCGATATGCTTTGCGCAGTAGTTGGCTGCTGCGCGCCCAAAGACAATGATGTCGAGCAAGGAATTTGACCCGAGCCGATTGGCACCGTGTACTGACACGCACGCGCATTCACCGATGGCCATCAATCCAGGAACCAGGGAATCCGGGTCGCCCTCTTTCAAGGTCACCACCTGTCCATGATGGTTGGTGGGGATCCCGCCCATGTTGTAGTGCGCCGTCGGTAGCACAGGGATGGGGTCCTTGTTGACGTCCACGCCGGCAAAAATCCTGGTGGTTTCGGCGATCCCCGGGAGCCGCTCGTTTATCACTTCCGGGCCGAGATGCTCGAGATGCAGAGAAATGTGGTCCTTGTGTTTTCCAACGCCACGGCCCTCACGGATCTCGATGGTCATTGCACGGCTGACCACATCCCGCGAGGCGAGGTCTTTGGTGTTCGGTGCATAGCGTTCCATAAAACGCTCACCTTCCGAATTGGTGAGATAGCCGCCTTCACCCCGAGAACCCTCCGTTATCAGACAACCCGATCCGTACATGCCGGTTGGATGGAACTGCACGAACTCCATGTCCTGGAGTGGCAGCCCGGCCCGCAACACCATGGCATTGCCGTCACCCGTGCACGTATGGGCAGAGGTACACGAGAAATAGGTACGCCCATAACCTCCGGTTGCCAGCAATGTGGCATGGGCTCGAAAACGGTGTAACGTGCCATCTTCAAGGTTCCAGGCCAACACTCCTCGGCACATGCCTTCATCGTCCATGATGAGGTCGATCGCAAAGTATTCGATGAAGAACTCTGCCTGGTGCTTAAGGCACTGCTGATAGAGCGTGTGCAGAATCGCATGACCAGTGCGATCTGCGGCAGCGCAGGTGCGCTGCGCCGTACCTTCGCCGAAGTGGGTGGTCATGCCGCCAAACGGGCGCTGATAGATCTTGCCGTCCTCGGTTCGGGAAAAGGGGACCCCAAGGTGCTCAAGCTCAATGACCGCAGGGACAGCCTCACGGCACATGTATTCAATCGCGTCTTGATCCCCAAGCCAGTCGGACCCCTTGACCGTGTCGTACATGTGCCAGCGCCAATCGTCTTCTCCCATGTTGCCGAGGGTGGCGCTCATGCCGCCCTGGGCGGCTACCGTGTGGCTTCGCGTTGGAAAAACCTTGGTGATGCAGGCTGTCGGTAGCCCTTTTGCGGCCATACCCAAAGTGGCCCTGAGCCCCGCGCCACCGGCGCCGACCACGACGACGTCGTATTGGTGATCGATGATCTCGTAGGCAGCAGTCATCTGTGATTAGCTCCCCAAGGAAACCTTTAGTACCGCAACAGCGCAGACGATAGCAAGGAGAATGGCTGCAAATTTGAGCACGATCCCGCTCGTCACCTTGAGCCATTCAGTGTGGACATAGTCTTCGATAATCTCCTGCATGCCGAGTTGCGCATGGTAAAACAGGGCCACAATGCACAAGATCAGCAGGACGGTGACGAGGGGGGATCCGATCCACTGGGAAACCGCCGCGTGGTCAGCGCCTACCATGGATAGGATGGAGACGACAAACCACAGACTGAGCGGCACGAGTGCCACTGCGGTCAGACGCTGCATCCACCAGTTACGCACGCCTTCCTTGGCTGAGCCGAGCTCACGAATTCGGGCTAGGGGTGTGCGCGGCGTCATGCCCCGCCTCCTGGCACACTCATCGCGATGATCCACGTCACCACCGTCAGCACTACGGTGGCGATCACCACGGCCATGCCCGAGGCATAAACAGTCTTGAGCTCAAATCCGAATCCTGCATCCCAGAAGAGGTGACGAATGCCGTTGCAGAGATGATAGTAAAGCGCCAGTGTCCAAAGAAACAGGACGGCCTTGCCCAACCATGAACCTAATAAGGCCTGAGCGCTCTCATACGTGCCGGGGCCGGCAGCGATAGCCAGGAGCCAGTAGACGAGCAGAAGTGTCCCGAGGGTCAGAAGGATACCGGTGCCCCGGTGGGTAATAGAAAGGACGGATGTGAGCTGCCAGCGATATACTTGCAAATGTGGTGAGAGCGGCCTTTTATCCTGTGCCATAGTGTAAAACCTCTCGGCTTCCAGCAATCACATAATCATGCGATCCTGCCTCGATTGTTGGGATCGCAGGCCTACCATTTCCCTCCTGCCCAGTAGTCCCGGACAGGTCTGCTTCCCAGGGGCTGGTTTTAAGGGGATCTAAAAGTCACAACACCGGCCACGCCGTTCCCAGTCCCCGTAGCGCGTGGGCTCAGGGCCTTTAGGGCCACCAATCTCCCGAGGAGCATTGACCCTGCCCTGGTTTTGCCGCGGGGCCTGATTTTGTGATTTTTTCTCCGCAATTTTTTGCTTATTTTTCATGGATATCTGCTAGCCACCCTATGTCGATATGCCCACCCTGCCTGGTGCCGTCAGTTACCGCGTATCGAGGTAAAATCGCCATTTTGGTGTCATAGGCGGTGGTGACGAAGTTAGTATCTTTTTAATGCAGGTGGATTTCAAGACTTGGCCGAGATAGGCATGAGCCCTGTGACCGGTGCGTTTCAGGCGCCGATTCGCCTCAAATTGCGCTCGTCACGATGGCTGACCATTGGTCTTTTGACGACCCATTTTGGAGCGATGGGAATTCTGATCCCGCTGGATCTCGCCTTGTGGGCCAAGCTAGTCGCGGTGTTTGTGCTGACTGGAAGCCTGATTCATTCGTTGCGCCGATACGTTTTGCGCTTCAGCCCATCGTCTTTGGAGGAGTTACAGCTCAATGCCGATGGGGAGTGGCTCCTTACCAATGCACAAGGGGAGACGCATTCAGCCGAGCTCTTGCCGGGTGCCTTTGTGCATCCCTGGCTGATCGCGCTGCGCTTTAAAGTGGAAGGTCGTACCCAGCCAGTCGTGCTTCTGCCTGATCAAGCGGATCCCAACACCCTGCGGCGTTTACGCGTTCGGCTCAGGTTGTAATGTGCAAAAAGGGTTATGTGGTTAGCTTGTCCGCGTTTTCTGCCGGCGCCGTTTCTCGCGTCGCATGGCTAACCATGCGATCAGGAGTTTTCGAAGTGGCGTGAGCACAATGTGCTGTTCCAGCACGCGGTAGCCGTCGCGCTCGACCTCGTTGAGCGTTGCAAGAACGATCTCCGACATGATTAAGCCGTGAAGCTGTTGCCATCGGTCGCTTTCCGGTAGTTTGTCAATCGCTTGGCCAAACTGCTCCCGCGTCCGATCAATTTGGAGCCTGAACAACTGTTTTAGTCTATCTGTGGATTTCGCGCTGACCAGATCCTCAACAGTTATGGGCAATCGCTCCATGTCATCTTTGGGGATGAATATGCGTCCCCCGGTAGCATCTGCACGAACGTCCTGAAGGATTGTTGCGAGCTGAACAGCACAGCCAAGCTGTTTGGCATACTCCAATGTGCTTGAGTCCTGATATCCGGTGATGGTCGTTGACATTTGCCACAGCAGTCCAGTGGTACCTTCGCAGTGCAGGACGAGATCGGTGAAATGACTGTACTCTATGGCGTTAAGCGTCGCTTCTGTGCAATCAATGATCCGAAACAAATCTTCAATTGGGAGCCGGTAGCGTTTGATGATGGGACTGAGGGCTTGTCCGAGTGGGTGCCGCGCATGGCCCTCGATAGCCCGTTGGGTTTCCTCCCGCCACCACTGCAGTTTTACGCGGGCGACCCCCGGATCAGCGCATTTCCGGATAACGTCGCCTACTTCGAGGCCAAAGGCGTGTAGTGTAGTGACGGCTCGTCTTTCTTCCGGGGGAATGAATAGTGTGCTGTAGTACAGGCTCGAACCCACCGCAGCGACCGTTTCACGATCATTGTCATCGGCTGGCACTGAACTCACGCGCCTTGTGGCCAGAATCGATCCAGTCGATGAGGTCGAGTGGCGTTTCAATAACGCCATCTGCCCCCCATGTGAAGGGATCATCTTCCGGGTCGATGTATCCGAACAGTGCAACGAGCGTTCTCATACCGGCACGCCTTCCGGCTTTGATATCACGAGGGGCGTCACCGACATAGACACATTGCGATGGCTTGCTACCTGAGAGCTCACAGGCATGCAATAAGGATTCCGGATGCGGCTTGCGATTGGCGACACTATCGCCGCTAACAATGCAAGCCGCGCGTCCTTTCAGGCCGAGTTTGTCCATTAACGGATCGGTGAGCCAAGCGGGCTTATTAGTAATCACGCCCCAGTTCATGTCGTTTGCCTCAAGCCACTGAAGCGTGGTCTCCATTCCTGGGAATAGGCGTGTCTCATTGGCAAGATGGGAATGGTATTTTTCCAGAAATCGCTGGCGCAGGTCCTCGAACGCCGGATCGCGTTCGCTGATGCCGAAAGCCAAGTGGATTAGTGCGTTGCTTCCATGAGAGACACGCACACGGATCTTTTCATAGGGTAACGTTTGTTGCTTTTCTTCCTTGAGCAATCGATTGAGTGCGTACGCAAGGTCTGGGGCACTATCTGCCAGCGTACCATCCAGATCAAAAAAAACGCTGCGCAGTCTGTCAGGGATTTGGCTCATCGTGTAGTTCAGTTTGAACGATATAGTTCGTGGCGATATCGCTGCCCAGAGCGCCATGATTAGTCAATGGGTTGTAGGACAGCCCGGTAATATTCGCCATGACTAGATCACAGGTACGCGCCCAGCTAGCCAGTTCAGAAGGACGAATAAATCGGGCGTATTCGTGCGTACCTTTTGGGAGAAGGCCAAAGATATATTCCGCTCCGATGATTGCAAGGAGATAGGCCTTCGGGGTGCGGTTAATTGTGGAAAAAAACACGTGACCTCTTGCACGGACCAAACGTGCACAGGCCTGCACCACGGATGCCGGATTCGGTACGTGTTCTAGCAATTCCATGCAGGTGACGACATCAAATTCATGCGCGTGGGTTTTCGCGAAGGCTTCAGGCACAGCTTGAACGTATTCCACAGCAAGGCCCGAAATTGATTGATGTTCACGAGCAGCCGTCAGAGCCACATCGCTGGCGTCGATGCCCGTAACAATAGCACCTTGTGCCGCCATACTTTCTGTCAGGATGCCACCACCACAGCCTACATCCACGATTTTTTTCCCCTCAAGACCGCCGACGCGTTGGCCAACATAATCGAGACGCAAAGGGTTAATCTCGTGAAGTGTGCGAAATGCGCCTGCAGGATCCCACCATTCGGAAGACGCTGCCTCGAACTTGGCAACTTCTTGGGCATCAACGTTTTGAGTAGCGTGACTCATAAGGCGAAGGATACCTTACTTACGCATTCGCGCGCATATTGTTGTATGCCGTGGCGCTCACCCCCCGTGCCTCGCGCCGTTATAATGGCGCTTGGATCCTTGTCTTCTCCACGATTCTGAGTCCATGAAGCTATACCTCGTTCAACATGGTGATGCGGTTTCCAAAGACCGTGATCCTGATAGGCCACTTAGTGATAAGGGGTTAGACGATGTTAGGAAGATCGCCTTGTGGCTCGGTGGTTTGGATCTGCACGTACGCCGTGTCCTGCATAGTGGCAAGACCCGCGCAAGGCAGACGGCTGAATTATTCGCCGGGGAAATTGCTTCAGATTGGGAAATCGAAGCGATAGCCGGTATTGATCCGATGGATCCAATTGAACTTTTCATGTCGATGCTTGAAGCCTGGACGGAAGATGTGCTGGTTGTAGGCCACCTGCCGTTCATGGCGAAACTTGTCTCGCGCCTCGTTTGTGAAGGTGCAACGCGCCCCGTTGTGGCATATCAGCCGGGAAGCGTTGTGTGCCTGGGAAAGGAAGCCGACGATCGTTGGGTAATCGTTTGGATGATGCGACCGGAATTACTCAGTTAATTGAGGTTCCGTAGTGCGTGCGTGGTGCGCGGCGTGCTTAGCGTCATCAGGCGTGAGACTCTGGACGGCCTTTCTCGCCCAAGCAATCGATTCCAAGTAGCAGTCTTTGATCCTTACGGGATCTAATGATTCGTAGGCGATGTCGTCCCACTGGCCTTTTTCGTACTGGATCACACAGTGTAAGGCGGCACCCAGTTCGCCGTCGAACGTTTGTATTGCTTGGGCGATGTTTCGATCTAGCCGCAGAGTTTCCAAAATTTCCTCGATCGGTATGTCGAGCACAGCGGCGAGATTGGAGAATAGTCCCGCGGTGAAATAATGTTCCTTATTAGGTTTTCCAGCTGCATCTGCAAGCAACTCACACATCTTTGCGCGAATTGCGGCAGCGATGATCAGATCGTTGGGGAGATCCCTGATTCCCGAAAGCGCGGTGAGACTCGCCCAGTTCCGAATGTGTTTAACACCGATCGATGCCAGCACACGGCTGACGGAATCAGCTTCCACAGGCAGCGCAGAGATGCTTGAGTTGATGGTACGTAACAATCGTTCACTCAATGATGTGTCTGATGCGATGGCCTTTTCCAATTGTGCGTCATCGGATTCTGCGGCATACAGAGTGGCGAGCAACTGAAGCGTCGCCGTTCGATCGGCCACGAATCGATGGCCGCTTATAGTCCGCGGCTTGGATAGGAAAAATCCTTGATAATAGTCAAAACCCAGTGTTTGGCAGAGTTCGAAGTCATCTTGTGTTTCAATCTTTTCGGCCAACAGTTTCAGGCCATGTTGGCGAAGCAGATCGACATGTTCTTTCAGCGTGGCCCGGTCCATGCTGAGCACGTCGACTTTAATGATGTCAGCGATTTCAAGGAGCTCGGTGTGCCCATGGCTATAGATATAGTCGTCGAGCGCAATGGTATATCCCTCCTCGGCTAATGAACGTAATCCGCTAATGAGCTGTTCGTCGATCTCGATGTCTTCAAGGACCTCAAGCACGATCCGATCTTTTTCCACCGGAAGCGTGTGATTACCGAGCACAAAACTTCGTGTCACATTGAGAAAAGCGGGTAGCTGGCCGACGATGTTGTCAAGGCCAATCTCAAGGAATGTATTGAGAATCACCTGTGCTGTGGCCGAATCACCATCGTCAAAGGCGGCTCTCGTTGCCCAATTGCTGCCGCGAAACAGCAATTCATAGGCAACCACATCGAGGCTGCTGTTGAAGATCGGTTGTCGACCGACCAATACTTGCTGGGTCATAGGCTAACTTAGGCGGAGTGAGGGATCAAAGCGTTGTTTGGAAAATTAGGCGGCCTTTAAGGTGACGGCTCTTTCTTCTTCTTTTGTCCGTACTTTCCAATATATTCGGCGGATAGCTTCTTCGCTGCCTTTAGCTCATCGGGCGAGAGCATCGCTGCGGCCGGCGGGACACTCTCTGCTGCCCCGGTGTGGCCCTGATGTGCTGCCGTGCTGTACCAGGCGTAGGCAATCTCAAAATCTTTTGGGACGCCCTTCCCCTCAACATAGAGGTTGGCTAGCCTGTACTGGGCCTGGGGAATACCCTGTTCTGCTGCTTTGCGATACCACTTGGCGGCTTCTTCATAGTCCTTTTCAATGCCCTGCCCATTGGCATACATGACGCCGAGGTAGTATTGGGCATACTCGTCCTCAGACCCTACCGCAAGGGCTTGCATCGTTCGGTAAGCTGTTTGGTAGTCACCCATGGAATAGGCGACAGCGCCATCATTAAAATCAGCAAACAATGCCGTTATTGGTAAGAACAGAAGAGCGAGTCCAAGGACGGGTTTTTTCATCGGTTTTGCCTCAATGAGTCACTTCGGTCAAGCGAAAAGCAGTGCATGGCGTAAAATACGTATATTTGAACGTTCCGCATCTTGCGAGCCTTGATAATGAGTTCAACTAGGGGCTGATGGAACCGAGCCGTGCGTGGCTACCTGAATTCATTAGTCCACAATTCTAAAAAATTGTTTCATGTGCAAAAGAGAAAGTAAACCACAGGGGCCCCACAAATGAGTGGGTTCCGTGCATTTCGAATCCATAATGACCATGGTCGCGTTTTTGGCCAGTTAGAAACCTTGACCCTGAATGACCTGTCCCCGGGTGAGGTCGTCATCCGAGCAGCGTGCTCGAGCGTGAATTACAAGGATGCGCTAGCGGCGACGGGTGCGGGCAAGATCGTGCGACGCTTCCCATTGGTTGGAGGTATCGACGTGGCTGGCTATGTGGAGTCATCAAAGGACCGGCGCTTTAAGGAAGGCGATGAAGTCCTCGTCACGGGCTATGACATGGGCGTCAGCCACGATGGTGGTTACGCGGATCGGGTGCGCGTACCCGCCGAGTGGGTCATTCCGTTACCGAAAGGCATGGCACTGCACCAGGCCATGGCTTTGGGAACCGCAGGCTTTACCGTCGGGCTCTGCATGCAACGGCTTGAAGATAATAGGCAAACGCCGGATAAAGGCCCGATGGTCGTAACGGGTGCAACCGGCGGGGTTGGCAGCATCGCAGTGGACGTCCTTTCGGGACACGGGTACTCCGTTACCGCCATAACTGGTAAGGCTCATGAACATGACTACCTCCGAGCATTGGGCGCCGAGGAAATTCTCGATCGAAAAGACATCGAACTCGGAAGCCACCCTTTAGAAAGTGCCACCTGGGGTGGCGCCATCGACAGTGTCGGCGGTGATGTATTGGCTTGGCTGACACGAACCACCAAGCCTTGGGGCAGTATTGTGTCGGTGGGATTGGCCGGTGGCAGCGATCTTCGCACGACAGTCATGCCCTTCATCCTCCGCGGGGTCAGCATCATTGGCGTGACGTCAGCGGGCTGTCCAACAGAGCTTCGCAATAAAATCTGGCTGCGCCTGGCAACGGATCTTGCACCACGTCATCTTGATGCAATCGCATCTGAGACAGTGGCCCTGGAACAACTGCCCGATGTCTTTAACTCACTTCTTAAGGGCGCCGCAAAGGGCCGAACAGTTGTCACCCTAGGCAAGGCGTAATTCCAACATTTCTGTAGCCTTAGAGGCTATAATGAGCCGCTGCCCTCTGGAGGGTAGGTGCCTGAAAGCGCGCGATAGCAAGCAGTATTGGCCAATCGATCAACAGTTCCGTTGAACAATCACACCGATTATCCTGGCCCTGACTCTTGCGTGTTGCAGTTGAGCATCTATCCTGTTACTCGGTTGCAAATGCGCGAATCTAAAACGCAAACACTGTGCACGATATTGTTATAACGTTTTCTGATGGCCGGCAAGACCTTAATCGATAAGCTCTGGGACGTCCATGTGGTGCGGGATTACGAGGATGGCACATCCATCATCTATATCGATCGTCATCTCATCCACGAGGTAACTTCCCCGCAGGCGTTTGAAGGCCTGAAGCTCGCCGGACTCGAGCCCTGGCGCACGGGCGCGATTCTGGCGGTACCCGACCATAATGTCCCGACGATCGGGCGAGAGAAAGTTGAGGACCCCGTCTCACGGTTACAGCTGGAGACACTTGATCAGAATTGTGCCGAATGGGGAATCACCGAATTCACAATGAACGATCCGAGGCAAGGCATCGTACATGTGATTGGTCCCGAGCAGGGGGCTTGTCTGCCGGGCATGACGATTGCCTGTGGCGATTCTCACACGTCCACGAACGGGGCCCTGGGCGCACTGTCATTTGGTATTGGTACGTCTGAAGTCGAGCATGTGTTGGCGACACAATGTCTTGTAATGAAAAAAGCCAAAAACATGCTGGTGAACGTCACGGGTCAGCTCGGAGATGGCATCACGGCAAAGGACATGGTGCTTGCCATTATCCATCAGATTGGGACGGCGGGCGGAACAGGCTATTCGATTGAATATAGTGGGGATGCCATTCAAGCATTGTCGATGGAAGGACGCATGACGGTATGTAACATGACCATTGAGGCCGGTGCGCGTGCTGGGGTAATCGCCGTGGACGACAAGACGATTAACTATGTGAAGGGTCGGCCATTTGCACCCAAAGGAGCAATGTGGAGTGAAGCTGTTCGCGCCTGGCGGGATTTAGTCAGTGACGAAGATGCAAAATTCGATAAGGTTGTACAAATCGATGCCGCTGCAATCGAGCCGCTGGTTACCTGGGGGACCTCCCCAGAAATGGTGCTGCCGATCCACGGGCGCG
>JAPUIX010000176.1 GCA_027296625.1 Gammaproteobacteria bacterium
ATCGGTATCCGCATCCACGATGGCCTTCATAAAGCCTCGGGTCTCGCCGACATCCATTGCTCTGAGCACCATAGCCATGGGAAGTCTAGCGACTCGAATGTTGCGCCCTTGAGCTCGGGCCTCAGTCTCGGTCAGCCCAACCCGACCGAGTTGGGGATCGATGAAGGTGGTATTGGGCACCACACGGCCCCTGGTGGTGGCATTGCCGCCTTCAAGCAGATTGGTGCGAAGGATGTAGTAGTCGTTGTAGGCAACATGGGTGAAGGCTGGCTCACCTTTCACATCGCCCATAGCGTAGACGCCTGGAGCGCTGGTTTCCAGCCGCTCGTTGACCTGGATGGCACCACTCTCGTCGGTCTTGACACTCGCCGCCGCCAGATTGAGCCGCTCGGTGCGGGGTACCCGACCCGTGGCCGCCAGCAAGTGCGAGCCAGTTAGCGTGCGTCCCTCTTCCTCCGGCGTGTTGACGAGCAACTGAATCCCGTCGTTTGCGGTTTGTTCTGCTTTGATGGCATTGGCTTCCAGCAGCACTTCTATGCCATCTTCCCGCAGAATGTTAGCCACTTCCTCGGCGACATCCGGATCCTCCCGTACCAGTAACTGCTTCCGCGACTGGACAATCGTCACCTGGCTACCAAAGCGACGGAACATCTGGCTAAATTCTACGCCAACGTAGCCGCCACCGAGGATCAGGAGGTGTTCGGGAAGGATGTCCAACTCCATAATGGAGGTGGAATCCAGCGTGGGCACGCTATCCAGCCCCGGTATGGACGGCTTGCTCGGTCTGGCACCGGTGTCGATTAAAATCGTGTCGGCGGTGAGCTGCCGGACGCCACCACCGTTCAGGCGTACTTCTACTGACTTGGGATCGGTAAAGCTGGCCTCACCCCGGAACAGGTCCACCCCCTCGGCCCTCTCAACCAAGTCCTCGGCGAAGCTGCGAAGCCCTTTCACCACATCCTGCTTGCGTTGCTGCACTCGTGCCATGTCAACGGTGACCGGGGCGGTATTGGCGCCGTAATCGGCTGCCCGGCGGGCCACATAGGCCACCCGGGCGCTGGCGACCAGGGTTTTGGTAGGCATACAACCCACATTGACACACGTTCCCCCCACATGCTCGCGTTCGATGAGGGCCGTTTTCCAGCCAGCTTGAGCCAAGGTAGGGCAAAGACGGGATACGGCAGCGCTGCTGGCCCCGATTACGATAGCGTCATATTTCTGCTGAGTTGTCATGATATAAGACTCCTTTCTCTTGGACTTGTATCATTTGCGATATCACGATAGCGAGATAACGTTAAAACGTTGCCCGGCGGCGCGACACTCGCTGCCATGGTGCACTAGAACGCAAATAACCACAGCAAATTACGGAACAGCACAACGAATGATTTTCAATAACCCTTTAATTGAATTGTTGTTTCGTGCCGTGGGCTATCGTGGTTTTTTGTTAAACTAGGACTGAAAATTCCTGTGTCGGTGGTTCAATTCCACCCCTGGCCACCTTTTAATTTATTTACTTCCCGCAGCTTACCTAGGTCTTGTTTCTCGCCTGCTACTGCTCTGTTTATTTCGTCGCGATTGAAAGTCCGCTTACGGCCAAAAGCGGACATTCGCATTTATTAAAGGCCGTTTGAGCGATTTATTAGCTGGCCTACCGGCGGCCACAATTGATTATTCTTTAACGCGCATTTCGATGTCGGTTCCGTCCTTAGAGTTGATTCGGTCGTAAATCATTTGGTTTTCTTTGATCACGTCGAACGCCTCTTCTTGAATCTCGGGAGATACGTTCTTCATGCTGACCGGGTTAATCGGCGGAATCGGACGTTGGGACGGTGTTGGCCAAGCATCATCGATCGGTGCAACCGTACACCAATTGGTCATCACACCAATTGCGGTTTCTGTTTCCCCGTGACTGAACGTTGTTCGAGAACTTCATCGATAAATCCATACTCTATGGCCTCTTGCCCATCCATGAAATGATCCCGCTCGGTGTCAGCATGGATCCGCTTCGTTGTTTGCCCTGTATGTTTGGCTAGAATTTTGTCTAACTGATTACGGTATCTCAGGATCTCCCTTGCATGAATTGCCATATCCGAGGCCTGTCCCTCGATACCTCCCAGGGGTTGATGCAGGATGATCCGCGAATGTAGCTGACAGTATCGTTTCCCTGGTGCACCACCAGCAAGCAGTAACGACCCCATACCGGCAACCTCACCGATGCACAGGGTACTGATGTCTGGACTGATGAACTGCATGGTGTCATAGATTGCCATCCCTGCGCTTATTGAGCCGCCGGTAGAATTGAGATAAAAATGAATGTCTTTGTCAGGATTTTCAGATTCCAGGTAAAGCAACTGTGCAACTATCAGATTAGCGGGCTCGTCCAAGAGTGGACCCACCAGGAATATGACTCGTTCCTTAAGCAGTCGGGAGTAAATATCATAGGCGTGTTCCCCCCGCGCAGTAATCTCTATGACCGTTGGTATTAGGTCAAGTGCCCGGATGTCGCTGCAGCTTTCTTTGTTTGGGAACTCTATCATCAGTCCGTATTCAACCGTTCAGAAGGCGATACCATAGCATCATTGATGATCCAATTTCATAGAGCTTAACGTACGCATACATTTCATTATAAAATACCTCGACTATGAACAATAGTCGGGGTCTCAGAGCCTATATGGCGGAGCACAAGCTCTCCTATAAGGATGTGGCACGTCTCTGTAATGTGACAGTTCCTACAGTCGTCAAGTGGCTTCACTCGGAAACATCTGCCGAATACGAGGAAATGCCGACCAACTCATTAGATATGTTTGTGAAAAAGCTGTCCCGAGGTTGGGTTAAGAAAGAGGATTAAGTTACAAATTCAAAGGATAGTCGAGTAGCGGCTATCTCCGCTTGTTATTGACTCTCTCACGTAGCTCCTTGCCTGGTTTGAAATGCGCGTGGTACCGACCGGATAGCATGAACTCCTTACCCGTTTTGGGATTACGGGCCAACCTGGGCGGAACGTAGTGTAGTGAAAAACTGCCAAAGCCACGTATTTCGATACGTTCTCCTGAACTTAGTGTCTGAGTGATATGTTCGAGCATAACCTCCACTGCCAGTTTCAAGTCTCTTATCGGAAGGTCGGGGAATTTCTCAGCCAGTCTGTCAATCAACTCAGATTTGCTCACAGATCCTTCAATTATTTTCATGGTGTAACATCATTCTACTACGTGTCTTGATTCTGCTAATTCAAGGCT
>JAPUIX010000177.1 GCA_027296625.1 Gammaproteobacteria bacterium
ATTAATTAAATATTCCTGCCGACATTTTGGAACTAGGCAGTATCCGCTTTCGGGTGTATAGCGGTCGTTCAACCAGCCCGGTCAGGATTGCAATTTCTGAATGTCCGCTTTACTCACTAGCGGTCATTGAAACCGAACCGACACCACGATACTGACAGGCAGCTTTCGGCCAGAAGCGGACGTTCAGCCAGGGGCGTGCTGCATTGCTCATGGTCCGGGGAAGTCCATGCGGCTCAGGATATCTTGAAACCACGGATCGGAGCGAAGGGGATCGTAAATCCACATCTTTTTTAGCCATACCAAGAAGACGTCGCGCTCCTCATATGCCACCTCGAGCCATCGAAGAGCCTCCTCGTGCTCCCCGAGACCGATATGAATAGCGGCCAAGGCACTGGCCGGGACATACCCCTGCGCCCTCCGTGCCGTCAATTCTGCGAGAATGGCGCGCGCTTCAGTTTGCCAGCCGGCCAACCCATAAAGATGCGCGATGGTTCCCATGTAACTCGGCGGCAGCGTCTGCAAGTCGAGTTCGCCTTGCGCCAAAGACGCGAGCGCTTTGTCAAAGTCGCCCCTCTTCACGTCGATGAACATGATTAAAGTGTGGCTCTGTTGAAAGTCGGGATCGATCTCCAGTCCCTCGCGATAAAGCTCCAACGCTTCGTCGTCGCGCCCTGCAAACCAAAGAGCCCACCCCAGCTCGTTATAGGCCACGGGTGAAAGGGGATCGAGTTCCAGCGTTTGCCTGCTAATTTCGATCGATTCCTCGAAGCGACCCATAGCGGTGAGGAAATTAGCATATTCAATTCGCCCGACGGTGTCGCTCGGGTTCAGGGCAACCCCCTGCTTAAAAGCGCGCTCGGCACCTGCCCAATCCCAGTCGAACAACGAGCGGATTTGGCCGAGTGCGAGGTGGGCCTCGGCAACGGCCGGGTCCAGCGCCAGTGCCCGCTCGGCCGCCTTTTTCGCCAGCCGGATAACGTGATGCGGCGACCCAGACGCGTGCCAGCCGCCAAGCCCAATGTAAGCCATGGCCAGGCCAGCGTAGGCCGGTGCATATCCTGCGTCTCGATCAATGGCTTCCTGGTAAGACGCTAGGGCTTTCCCGAACGATTCCTCATTCAGCCTTGCTAGGTGAAAGTTTCCTTTCAGCCACAGCGTATAGGTCTCGGAATCCACGGTGCGGGCATCCGCTAGTCGAGATTTCTCCTGCGGGGTCAGACTCACTTTGATCTTTTCCGCAATATCCTGAGTAACTTCACGTTGCAACTCAAGCACACTGCTCAGCGCCCTATCGTAGGTTTGAGCTAACAAGTGTCGTTCAGGGTGTGAGCCGACTAGCTGAATCTGGATTCTGATTTGATCGCCCGACTTGAATACCGAACCCTCAACGATCATTGCAACATTGAGTTCGCGGGCAATCTCCGGGACCGTCAACGTGGTTTCTTTATAATGCAGCGTGGATGTTCTCGAAATTACGACGAGACTACTGATCTGCGCCAATTCGGAAATTAGTGAGTCGTGCATACCAGCAACGAAATACTCTTGCTCAGGGTCACTACTCAGATTGTCGAACGGCAAAACAGCGATTGAATACTCCGGTGGATCAAACTCATGTAATTCAACCTCACTAACCACTGGCTCGATCGTGCCTTGCGTTCCCACAATTTTCTGGGTAAGCAGAAAAACCATCGCTATTGTTGCTGTCGAAAGAACGAACAACAGGATGTAGTCGGGGGTGCGCAGTGAAAGGGCGGTTGTTTCTTCGGGAACCGTTGGAGTACGGCGGATTCCCTGGGTAGTTATGTCGAACTGCCAACCAAAGACTATAGCCACCGGCAAACCCAGAATCGCCCCTATCCATACATATCGAATAGCAGATTCCGGTATTCCCAGACCTGGGAATGCGAGATCGGCAGCCTGAAGCACTATCCAAGCACCAACAACGTACAGCACCACAGCGCCGAACACGCGGCGACGGCGGGTTTCTTTTATGAAGTGCGCAACGCTAAATAGGGCCATCGATGTGTCGTTCCGAGCCTTCGATCACCCTTTCATTCTAAACCCAATTCTTGGAAGTTTGCCTGTCGCGTTGGAGCCCGCGTCATTTTACCAGTACTTCCGAAGTTTTCAGTTCATGCTAGTAGGCTACGGTTAGCTCAATACCGTAGGTTCTCGGGTCCGCAATTACACCAAGAGGTCCAAAACCGAACGTAATGCCGGTACTAAAATACGCTTCATTGGTAATGTTTTTTGCAAACAGAGAGACTCCAAATCGCTCGTTGGCAGTCACCCATGTGACCCTCGCGTTCAGGAGCCCAAATGATTGCTGACCGATTAGAGGATCTTCAAACTGATTGAAAAAGACATCGTCTTGCCATTGATATTCACCGCGCAGTGTCACGCTTCCGTGTATGGCAAGATTGAGTTGGTACTGTGCCGCCACACCGAAAGAGAGATCCGGAGCGGATCGCAAGCTATTCCCGCTCAGGTCGATAGCCCCCCCGAGGATCGGGTCAAGACCAATAAACTCGTCATATTCTGCGTCTAGGAAAGCCAGCCAGAGTTCGAGAGTAAGATCATCGGAAGGTTGGGCGGTGACTTCAATTTCGCCCCCCGTGATGGAAGAGGAAGCGGCGTTCTCAATAAAGACCTCCAGAGTCGTTTCATCGACGGTCTGAACTTGAAGATCCGAGTAGTCATAGAAAAAGACGGATGCATTGATTCGCAGTCGACTGTCGAACCAAAGAGACTTTATGCCCCCCTCATAGGCCCAAACTATCTCTTCATCAAAAGTCGATGGTTGGATACCTAATGACTGGAATCCTCCGCTCTTGAAGCCTTTTGTCGCGGACGCGTACAAAAGAACTGCCTCGTTTGCATAGTACTCGACCAGCAACTTAGGAGTCGCCTCGTTCCAGCTGTCGGAGATGGGCCCGCCGGCGTTCGAGCCCTCTTTTTCTTCATAGCTAAAGCGTAAGCCAGCGGTTGCTGCTAGCCGATCTGAGAGTTGCAACGAGCCTTGAAAATACGCCGCATATGCGTCTGTTTGATTCGTCGCTGATAGCGGTAGTAGCGAGGGACCGGGAAACCAAAGATCGAATTTCTGGTCTGCGTCCTCATAGAAATAAAATAGACCTGCGATCCAACTAAAGCGCTCATCGGCTGGAGAAAGCATCCGGAGTTCCTGCGAAAACTGCTGTTGATTACGAGCAAGATCGACAAATACTCCGAATGCCTCCGTACCGTCGCTGTCAAAAAGCGCGACTTCCTCAACCTTGCGGTAACTTGATATCGACTTGAGTGCGTACGTTCCAAGATTCCAAGCAACCGTTACGTGTCCGCCGTAATTTTCCAAGTCGTGAAAGACCGGCATATCTTGAAACACGGTGAACGGGTCAACCACTGGAGTCGCTCCGGCCGCCACCAGGAAATCTGGGGTCATGAAGTTGATATTGACCTTGCCATTATCGTCGCTTCGCGAATAATCGGCACCGATAGAGACATCGATCGAATCATTCAGGTCGAGAACCAGAGAGCTGCGTGCGCCAAAATAATCCTCGTCATGAAAGAATTTACGCGGTGCTCCGGGAAGTCCATTTGTAACAAAGCCATCGTGGTTGTTATCGACAAAAGATACTCGTCCGCGTACTTTCTCCGAAATCGGACCGGAAGCAGTGCCCCTTACACGCAGACGATGAAAGTTTCCTGCAAGAACGCTTCCACTTAACCATAGCTCGTCAGTTGGCGGTTTGGACAGGACATTTATTGCGCCACCCACAGCATTGCGGCCGTAAAGCGTACCCTGGGGTCCTCGCAGCACTTCAACGCGCTCGACATCGAGAAATTCAGTCAAGGCCATCTCGGTACGCCCTAGGTATACGCCATCCAGGTAAACGGCGGTACTTCCCTCAGTGCCTATGCTGATATCCTCAGATCCTATGCCTCTGATGAATATCTGAGCGCTTCGAAGGTTACCGCTGACAATGAGGCCCGGGGTCGGGTTGGACATGTCTGTGATGCTTTCGATCGCTCTCGCATCTAACGCAGTTGCGTCATATGCTGACATGGCAATCGGGACGGATTGAAGGTTTTCTTCTCGCTTTTGAGCGACGACAATAATTTCTTCGATTTGTGCATATGCCGGAGCACCGAATATGAGGCCGAGGTATAGACCGA
>JAPUIX010000178.1 GCA_027296625.1 Gammaproteobacteria bacterium
AGGGAAAACCCCGATTCGCGTCGCCTAGTTGTCAGTGCATGGAACGTGGGTGAGATTGATGAAATGGCGCTCGCACCTTGTCATGTTTTTTTTCAATTTTATGTCGCAGACGGGAAGCTATCATGCCAGCTCTATCAACGAAGCGCAGATATTTTCCTGGGAGTTCCCTTCAATATTGCATCCTATTCGCTATTGACGATGATGATTGCGCAGATTACAGGACTCGAACCTGGCGAGTTCGTGCACACGTTTGGCGATGCCCACCTTTACTTGAATCATATGGAGCAGGCAGAACTGCAATTATCGAGGGTCCCCTATCCATCGCCAAAGATGCAGATAAGTAGTGAGGTCAATTCGTTGTTTGATTTTTCCTACGACGACTTTGAGTTAGTGGGTTATCAATACCACCCGGCGATACGGGCTCCGATCGCAGTGTAGATTGGATACTGTTGCGATGATCATTTCCATCGTCGTTGCCATGGACGAGAATTGTGTGATTGGTGCTAATGGCGCGCTGCCCTGGCACCTGCCCGCGGATTTGCAACACTTTCGCTCAATCACGATGGGCAAGCCGATTGTGATGGGCCGCAGGACCCATCAAGCAATCGGCCGAGCGTTGCCGGGACGGAAGAACATCGTGGTCACCCGGGACCGTGATTTTCAAGCGCCTGGATCTGTCATTGTCCGCTCCTTGGAAGAGGCATTTGTGGAAGCGGGCCAAGTGGATGAGGTGATGGTCATCGGGGGCGCAGAGCTTTATGCGCAAACATTAGTCCATGCTGATCGTATTTATCTCACCGAAGTCCATGCCGATGTTGGTGGCGACGTAGTATTCCCTCCCTATGACGTGGGGCAATGGCACGAGGTGCAACGAGCGGCGTTCCCTAATGATGACAGGAACCCTATTGCTTATAGCTTTGTGATCCTGGAACGGCGGCCCTAATCACTAGTCTGTGCACGCGCTTTGCAAGGGACGCTGAAGTACTGCAAATCATCTAATCGTACGGCTGTTAATTGCCCGCCCCATACGCAGCCGGTGTCAAGCGGATGGACTCCCTGTGACTCATAATGCTTGTCAGCCAAGTGCAAGGTGGACCAGTGTCCGAAGATGATCTGCAGGTCCTGGCTGCGACGTCCGGTGATCTCGAACCAGGGAATAAGCGCGGAAGTGCCATCCACTGGTGGCCCTTTCTCTTCGAGGGCCAGACGTCCAACTTTGTCGCAAAAGCGCAAACGGGTGAAGCAGTTAGTGATAAACCGCAGCCTGTCCCAGCCGCTTAGCTCCTCTGACCAGCAATCGGGCTGATTCCCGTACATATTATCCAAATAGACTGGGTAGTCTGCGCCCCTCAATGCGGATGTAACTTCCACCGCACATTGCCGAGCTAAGGTGAGATCCCATTGGGGTGGTAGCCCTGCATGGATGAGTGTGAAACCGAGTAATGCATCGTGATGGATGAGCGGCAGGTGCCGGAGCCAATCGAGCAGCGCTTGTGAGTCGGGCGCGGCTAAGACACCGTCGAGCGTCGGGTTAGAACGGACCTTGTTATTATGTGCGTGTGCAACAGACAATAGGTGAAGATCATGGTTTCCCAGTACGGTGGTGGCGCTTTCTCCAAGATCTTTGACAAATCGTAACACCTCCAGCGATTGTGGCCCGCGGTTAACGAGATCGCCGGTAAGCCAGAGCCGGTCAGTCGCCGGAGCAAATTGGATGCGATCAAGGAGCGTCAGAAATTCGCTGTAACAACCTTGTATATCGCCAACGGCGTAGGTTGCCATCGTATGCTAAGAAGCGCTAGTGAAGTGACGTTGGAGTCGATAGGCTGAAGGCGGGGATCTCTGCGTCAAATTCCACACCATCATCGGCAAGCATTTGATACGTTCCTTGCATGCAACCGACCGGCGTTTCTAACATGGCTGCACTTGTATAACGGTAAGCCTCACTCGGTCGCAAATAGGGCTGCTCGCCAACTACTCCTTCACCGCGAACCTCTTGGACCTTCTCGTTTGCATCGGTAATGATCCAGTGGCGCGTTAACAACTTGGCGGGGATGTTGCCCATATTTTTTATGGTAATCGTGTATGCGAATACATAACGGTTAAGCTCCGGTACAGACTGGTCTTCAACGTAGGCGCTTTCCACCTCGACGGAAATCTTATATACCGGTTGTTCTGCCATGGCGTTCATTTCACCTGAATCGCATGAAGCGCGCAAGCAGCAGTGGAACTATGCAGTCTGCAACTCCAACCGTTCCAGGCGCCGATATGAAATCGCTTCGCTAAGATGAGGTGTTTCAATAGTATCGTTGCCGGAAAGGTCCGCGACGGTTCGAGCAACTTTCAGGATCCGGTGCATGGCGCGTGCCGAGAGGCCTAACCGCTCGATGGCGGATTCCAGCAAGTTTAAATCAGACTTGCTCAAGCGACAGAATCGCTCAACTTCACGATTGTTGAGTTGCCCGTTCGACTTACCAGCGCGATCGAGCTGGCGCTGATAAGCCGATTGCACACGTGCTTGTACTGCGCGACTGGTGTCGCTCCTTGACCTGTTTTGATCCAATAAAACCTCACGTGCTACGCTGGGGACCTCGATGTGCATATCGATGCGGTCAAGCAGCGGCCCCGATATCCTGCTCCGGTACCGTTGCACTTGGTCAATAGTACAGTGGCACCGGCCGCTGCGATCGCCAAGGTAGCCGCAAGGGCAAGGATTCATGGAAGCAATCAGCTGGAAGCGCGCTGGGAAGTCCGCCTGATGGGCGGCGCGGGATATGGTGATGTGCCCAGACTCCATCGGCTGCCGGAGCACTTCCAAGACGCGTCGATCAAATTCCGGGAGCTCATCTAGAAACAGTACACCGTTATGGGCCAGGGAGATCTCTCCAGGGCCCGGATGGCTGCCGCCGCCGACCAGCGCCACCCCGGATGCCGTATGGTGGGGTGAACGAAAGGGGCGTTGTTTCCACTGCGCCATGTTGAAGCCGAGCGTACTGACAGAGGCCACTGCGGCGGCGCTCAATGCTTGGTCTTCGGTCATGGGTGGCAAGATCCCAGATAGGCGACTGGCTAGCATTGTCTTGCCGGTCCCAGGCGGCCCGATCATCAAAAGGTTGTGCCCCCCGGCCGCGGCGATCTCAAGCGCGCGTTTCGCGTGGTGCTGAGCCCGCACATCTGACAGGTCGTCGGTATTGTGAGGTTGCGGGACCTTGAACGTACTCGTGTGCGCGGGGATTTCAGTGTGATTGCTCAGATGGGCGCAGACCTCAAGGAGGTGCTTGCTCGGCAATACGGTTGCGCCCGCAACCAGCGCTGCTTCGTCGGCATTTTCTTCTGGAACAATGAGGCTGCGTCGTGCGCCGCGCGCAGCCAGTGCCACCGGTAATACCCCGCGAATAAGACGCAACTCGCCAGTCAGTGCCAGTTCACCGACGAATTCGTAATTGGCGAGGGGTGTTACTGGGATCTGGCCGGACGCAGCAAGGATGCCGAGGGCAATGGGCAGATCAAAACGACCGCCTTCCTTAGGAAGATCTGCCGGCGCGAGATTGATGGTAATGCGTCGTAATGGAAAATCGAACCGGTTATTGATCAAAGCGCTGCGTACGCGGTCCTTGCTTTCCTTAACCGCAGCCTCGGGTAGGCCTACGATGGAGAGACCCGGGAGCCCGCTCGAAAGGTGAACCTCAACGGTTACAAGCGGGGCATGGATCCCCACTTGAGCCCGGCTGTAGATGATGGCTAGGGACATGGACTGCTTTTGTTGCCGCTAGGGCTTTTTGTTTTCGTCCTCGCATCGCTTTGCGCTTAAGCGAATTGTCGGCTCACGAATACGATAATACTGACTCGCAGCCCCGTCGTTGTACGTTACGCATGTCGATGATCGCACACGCAGAGGGGCTTTGCGGATCCCCTTTTTAGAGCTTTAGCGCTTCTTGTTGCGGCCTTTCGACTTTGAGCTGGCTCTATTGCTCCCTTTCCCCTTTGCCTCTTTAAGCTCCCCAACACGCCGCTCCATTTCCTCAAGGCGTTCCCGGGTCCGTGCCAGAAGGGCCGCCTGCACATCAAATTCCTCTCGCGTGACCAGATCGAGGCGGGCAAGAGACGCGCTGAGTGCAGCGCGGAGATTCTTCTTTAAGTCGCGCGTGATTTGCCGGGTGTCTGCCGGCAAGGCTTCGATGATGGACTTCGTGATTTCGTCAAGCCGCCAAGTATTGGACATGTTGTGGGCTTCACTCGCGCAAATGCTTAGGCCCGCGGCGCTAACCGCCGCTGTCAATATTTCGACAAGTTATCGCCATGCTTGGCCTAAAGCAAGCGAGTTGCCCTGCACTAAAACGGTGCACCCCGGACCACTTGTGCGCAACGAAGGTGCGTGCTCTCGCACGATGGCTGATAGATCCGTTCAGGGATTGCGTCAAGGTGGTCCGTAAATCAATTACATACTGAAAGTTCGCTGCTTGGCACGGATTGTGCTCACCGATTGCTGACGCACAGTTTAATGGCTTCGATGTTTTTAAGAAGCACGTGAAGAGGAGTATACAGATGAAAACCTTAAATACATTTCTCGTTGCGGTCCTCACCGCGGGTGTGGGGCTCGCTCATGCGGAGGACTCACCCCATAGCGTTAGCGCAAACGTCGCCATCGTAACGGACTATGTCTTCCGAGGCATTTCCCAGACCAATGAAGATCCCGCCATTCAGGGCGGCTTTGACTATGGCTTCGATTTTTCCGAGCCGGCCGCATTTTATGCCGGGGTGTGGGCCTCCAATGTGGAATTCAATGAAAACGCGGCTGCACTGATACCGGTGAACGAAGCGACCATCGAGATCGACTTCTACGGCGGCTTTAATGGTCAAATCATGGGCGCTGACTGGGATGTCGGCGGCCTCTACTACTTCTATCCCAGCAGCCCAGGTACCCTCAGCTTCGATTACGGCGAAGCGTATGGTTCTCTCGGCTACGCCTTTGGGCCCGTCGACGCCAAGGCAGGCCTCAACTACAGCCCGGACTACTACGGGGCGGCTGGTGATGCCACCTGGCTCTACGGCGAGCTAGCGACATCGGCCCTGCCAGCGGGCTTCGGTCTCAGCTTTCAGCTTGCTCGGCAGTGGATTCAGAAAAATCTGACATTTGGTACGCCCGATTACAACACATGGAGCGTCGGGATATCGCAAAGCCCTGGGCACTTTTGGGAAAAGCTCAGTTTCATGACCTTAGAGCTGAAGTACATCGATACGGACTTAAGTAGCACCGAGTGCTTTGGCGGCGGCAGCATCTGTGATGGCAGGATCGTTTTCATGGTCTCTGGGAGTATTTGATTAACAATTCGGCCCCGCTCGTTGATGGGGCCGCGCCCAACCTCGGGAGGGATAAAACGGATGAAATTAGTCACAGCGATAATCAAACCCTTCAAACTGGACGATGTTCGCGATGCGTTGTCGGAGGCCGGTGTCCAGGGTCTTACTGTCAGTGAGGTCAAAGGGTTCGGCCGTCAGAAGGGGCACACGGAGCTTTACCGTGGTGCGGAGTATGTCGTCGACTTTCTGCCCAAGGCCAAGATCGAGGTGGCCGTCGCAGACGATCAGCTCGACCAGGTGATTGATGGCATCACCAAGGCCGCCAATACCGGAAAGATCGGGGATGGAAAGATCTTTGTGTATGACCTTCAACAAGTCGTTCGCATCCGTACCGGTGAGACCGGACCGGAAGCACTATGACCTGGGCGCTTTGAGGAGAGAATGAAATGACACGCTTTAAAAGTCTATTGGGCAAGAAAAGAAATATTGTAAGCGGCCTGCTTGCCGCCTTTGTATATCTACTGCCTGAGCTGGTTATGGCTGAAGAGGTAGTTGAGGACGTGCTGAATTCTGGAGATACCGCGTGGATGCTCACGTCAACGGCCTTGGTGTTATTCATGACCATACCGGGCCTTGCGCTGTTTTACGCTGGGATGGTTCGCAGCAAGAATGCGCTGTCCGTCATGATGCAGTGCTTTGCCATCGCCTGTCTTGTCACCGTGCTGTGGGTCCTGTACGCCTACAGTCTGGCCTTTGGGGACGACGTAGGGAGCGTCATAGGCAATCTCGGCAAGGCTTTCATGAAGGGGGTCGGGGTGGATACCCTCAGCGGTACCATTCCGGAGACCGTGTTCGTCATCTTCCAGCTCACCTTTGCCATTATCACCCCAGCCTTGATCGTCGGGGCGTTTGCCGAGCGCATGAAGTTCTCGGCCCTGCTCTGGTTCATGGGCCTCTGGGTCACCTTGGTGTATGCGCCCATCTGTCACTGGGTGTGGGGTGGCGGTTGGCTCGGCAATTTGGGCGTTTTGGATTTCGCTGGCGGCACTGTTGTGCATATCAATGCCGGGATCGCGGGTCTCGCGGCCGCGCTGGTCCTCGGCAAGCGCAAAGGGTATGGGCACACTGCCATGCCGCCCCATAGTATGGTCCTGACGATCGTCGGGGCGTCCATGTTGTGGGTGGGCTGGTTCGGCTTCAACGCCGGCAGTCAGCTCGCCGCGGACGGTGTTGCCGGAATGGCCATGGCTGTGACGCAGATCGCAACTGCGACGGCGGCACTGACGTGGATGTTTACCGAGTGGTGGGCCCATGGGAAGCCCAGTGCCTTGGGTATTGCCTCCGGCGCAGTGGCCGGCTTGGTTGCCATCACACCCGCATCGGGCTTCGTTGGGCCCATGGGTGCGCTGGTGATCGGTGTTACCGCTGGCGTTGGATGTTACGTCGCCTCCGTGCGAGTCAAGAAGGCCTTGGGTTACGACGATGCACTGGACGTCTTCGGCGTGCACGCCGTGGGCGGGACCATCGGCGCTATCCTGACAGGCGTTTTTGTCGATGCGGCATTGGGCGGCGCGGGCCTTGCGGAGGGCGTCAGCATGGGCGCCCAGGTTGGCAAGCAATTTGTTGGTGTCGCGGCGACGATCATCTATTGCTTTATAGCGAGCATTATCATTCTCAAGGTTGTCGACGGGATGGTGGGTCTGCGGGTCACCCAAGATGAAGAAACCGAGGGGCTCGATCTGATCCTGCACGACGAAGCCGGCTACAACTTGTAGCGCAATCACTCCTCTGCGTAAGTTCTACGGGCGCTTCGGCGCCCGTTTTTTATGGCCGCCGCCGGCGGGGCTCAAAGCTTGGGCGTCCGAAATCCCCGTGGATGGGGTAGTTTCAGGAGCGCCGGATTACGATATAGTGTGAGCGTGGGGGGGTAATGATTTGATCTATGGCTGTCGCCAGACCCTTACCATAGTGAGGAGGATTTGCGTATGAAATTAGTCACCACGATTATAAAGCCCTTCAAACTGGACGATGTCCGGGACGCCTTGTCGGAGGTTGGGGTCCAAGGACTTACCGTCACCGAAGTCAAAGGTTTCGGCCGGCAGAAAGGGCACACGGAACTCTACCGTGGCGCAGAATATGTCGTCGACTTTCTTCCAAAGGTCAAGATCGAATTGGCAGTTAGTGATGAAATACTGGAGGCGGTGCTCGATGCCATCAGCAAAACAGCAAATACCGGCAAGATTGGGGATGGGAAGATCTTCGTTTACGATTTGGAACAAGTGATCCGCATCCGTACAGGTGAAACTGGCTCCGACGCGCTGTAAATCGTAATAGGGGGAGGAGAGAAATTATGACTGCTTTTTGCAAGTGCATTATCGTATTCGTTACCGGTACGCTCATATCAGTGCTACCGTTGCTCGCTCTTGCCCAAGGCGATGGCGAGCTCAATGAGGGTAATACGGCCTGGTTATTGACGTCCACTGCACTGGTGCTGTTAATGACCCTCCCCGGTCTGGCGCTGTTTTATTGTGGCATGGTGCGCAGGAAGAATGTGCTTTCTGTGCTCATGCAGACTTTTGCCATCACCTGCCTGGTGTCCGTCCTGTGGTTGCTGTTTATCTACGGCTTGGCGTTTGGCGATGGTGGCGCAGCGAACAGGGTGATTGGTTCCGGCAAGGTCCTTTTGGACGGGGTCGGGGTGGATGGTTTAAGCGGAGATATTCCAGAAACCGTGTTTTTCATGTTCCAGATGACATTTGCCATCATTACACCCGTGCTCGTTATTGGCGGCTACGCGGAGCGCATTAAATTCTCTGCGGTGCTATGGTTTACCGCGGCCTGGATGATTCTGGTCTACGCGCCGGTCTGTCACTGGGTGTGGGGTGGCGGCTGGCTTGGTGAGCTGGGGTTCATGGACTTTGCGGGCGGCAGCGTCGTGCACATCAACTGCGGCGTGGCGGCCATCGTGGCGGCCGTGGTGTTGCGCAATCGTAAGGGGTTCCCCGATACGGCAATGCCGCCGCACAACATGACACTAACCGTGGCCGGTGCCGCCATGCTTTGGGTCGGCTGGTTTGGATTTAACGCCGGCAGCGCCCTGGCCGCGGACGGCAACGCCGGGATGGCCATGGTTGCGACGCACACCGCTGCGGCGGCCGGGGCTCTGTCATGGATGACGTGTGAGTGGATCAGGCACGGTAAGCCGAGTGTCCTTGGCCTCGTCACGGGAATGGTGGCGGGGCTGGCTACGATTACGCCGGCCTCCGGTTATGTCGGTCCCGTGGGTGCGTTGATTATCGGCATCGCCGCGGGTGTAGTTTGTTACTTTGCCACGCAATTCATCAAACGGTCCCTCAAGATCGATGATTCGCTGGATGTCTTTCCCGTCCACGGGGTAGGTGGCGCGTTAGGGTTATTGTTGACAGCCGTATTTGCGGCTGGGGCCTTCGGCGGCTTGGGTCTTGCGGAAGACGTTGGGATCGGTGGTCAGTTTGTGACGCAGCTGGTTGGCGTGTTGGCCACCTTAATTTGGTGCGGCGTGCTGAGTTACATCATTTTAAAGATCATCGACGCGACCATTGGGCTGCGGGTTACGGAAGACGAAGAGACAGAAGGCCTCGATCTCGTGCTGCACGACGAGCGCGGCTACAATCTATAAAATGTATGACTACCTGGCAAAAAGCGGGCGCATAAACGCCCGCTTTTTGCTTAATTCGTAACTACTTGTTGTCAGTAGGCGTGACCTCCAGCTTTTCGGCAGGTCATTCTGAGGCGGGTCATGGCTTTTCCGAAGCTTGTCGATGAAGCGCTAAGGCATCCGTCTTCTGAATGTCTCACGGTTTTCCGATAGGGCAGGATAAAGACTGGCGTCTCGGGGTTATTCGACGCGTAGCGCCGTGGGGCTCTGTTAATATGTGGGGGGAGTGCATAGAATGACCCGCCGGCAAGTTGTTGGCTTTTGATAGTGAGTCTTGTCGAGGGACTTTATGACTAATCAAAAACTAGTTGATAAGGCGTTACTCAAAACCCTGGTACCACCGAGCGCGCTGAATCCGGAAAATTTTCAGGAGCTCGCGGGTAAGGCCGTGGTTGAAGAAATCGCGCCGGGTAACACAATATTTAAACAGGGGGAGAAGGACGGTAAGGTGGTCTACCTGCTGGAAGGCGAAGTAAATCTATTTTCCAATAAGGGTCAAGAAACTGTTATCCGATCCGGTACCGATATCGCCAAGCACCCCCTCGCCAATCAGCAACCCCGCCAACGGACAGCAACGGCAAAGACCCCCTGCAAGATCACGCGATTTTATAGCAGTCTGCTCGATATCTTGTTGACATGGGACCAAATGGCCGGCATTGAGGTAGATGAATTACAACGGGAAAATAAAGAAGCGTCTGACGATGGAGATTGGATGACGCGCATCCTGCAATCGAAGGCTTTTTTGCAAGTTCCTCCCGCTAACATTCATGCCATGTTCATGCGCATGCAGGAGGTGCCCGCACGGGCTGGCGAGATGATCATCAAACAAAACGACGAAGGGGATTACTACTACATCATCAAGTCAGGCAAGTGCAAGGTCACGCGCACGTCCAAGACGGGTGCACAGCTAACTCTGGCGCAATTATCTGAAGGTGATGCCTTCGGTGAGGAGGCGTTGCTCTCAGAAGACAAACGGAATGCCAACGTGATCATGGTAACGGACGGCTTCTTGATGCGGCTTTCCAAGGATGATTTCAATGAGCTTTTGAAGGAACCGGTATTGAACTGGGTTATAAAATCCGAAGCGGACGCCATGATTAAAGATGGGGCGGCGTGGTTAGACGTGCGGTTAGAAAGCGAGCATAAGAATTCGGCGATCGAAGGCAGTATGAATCTACCGCTGTTCATGCTTCGGCTGAAAGCTGGTGGTTTAGATTCGAGCCGGAAATATATTGTTTACTGTGACACGGGGCGCCGGAGTTCTGCTGCTGCATTCCTGCTCAACCAACGAGGTTTGCAGGCCTATGTCCTCAAGGGAGGTTTGGTTGCTCGCTCTGACCAGTAAAGCTCCTGAGTAACGAGAATCACTGCGGCCATCGTGTCGGAAAGTTTCGTTCTAGATCTTCATTACGATAACTACTGTGTAATGGGTAATCCCGTTGCGCACAGTAAATCCCCTCTCATTCATGCAGCATTTGCCAAGCAGACAGGCGAGTCAATCGTCTATCAGGCGATCTTTGTTGAACGTGGACGGTTTCCGAGCGCGCTAGATACGTTTCAAAGGGCAGGCGGAAAGGGGCTTAATGTAACGCTGCCTTTTAAACAGGAAGCGTGGTCTTTAGCCCAGCACCGAAGTCAGCATGCCAATCGCGCCTGTGCTGTTAACACGCTATGGTTTGATGAGCGCGGCGAATGTTATGGGGACAATACGGATGGTGCAGGGCTGGTCAAGGATATTCTGATCAATCACGGCGGCTGCATCAAAGGCCGTGATGTTTTAGTTTTGGGCGCCGGAGGCGCGGTGCGGGGCATTCTGGAACCGGTACTTGCTGAAGGACCCGTAAGGCTCGTACTGGCCAATCGGACCGTCCGCAAGGCAGAGGAATTGATCAGTCTCTTTGCTGATCTCGGTGAGCTTCATGCGTGCGGATATGATGCGCTCAATAGCGAGCGATTTAACCTCATAATTAATGGGACGTCATTGAGTCTAGAGGGTAAGGTACCGCCGCTTCCTGATGACATCCTGATACCTGGGGGCTGGTGCTACGATATGATGTACGCGGATGAGCCAACAGTATTTGTTCGCTGGGCGGATGCGCACGGTGCTGAGAAGGCGTTGGACGGCCTGGGTATGTTGGTGGAGCAGGCCGCGGATTCGTTTCAACTTTGGCGTGGCATTCGACCCGATACAGGTCCTGTCATCGAGGCAATTCGGCGCAACAACTCGCCTAAATGAAACGCACCGGCGTGATCGCTTGCGGTTTAGTGTGTACTAAAATCCCTGAAGTCTGTCCATCAGGTTCGGAAGCCAAACGGCTATCCCGGGGAATGCTGCGAGGAGCAGGAGGCAGACAAGCTGTAATGTAACGAAAGGCAGAATTCCGCGGTAGATGTGTTGGATCTTCACCTCTGGCGGTGACACTGCTTTCAGGTAAAACAGAGAGAAACCGAAGGGTGGGGTAAGGAAAGATGTTTGAAGGTTGACGGCAATCAGGATAGTGAACCACAGGAGGTCAATGCCTAAGACAGCGGCGATTGGCCCTAAAATTGGAACAACAATAAACGTAATTTCGAGAAAGTCGAGAAAAAAACCAAGAATGAAGATCAAAACCATGCTCACCAGCACAAATCCCCAGGTTCCACCGGGCAATTGGGTCATGATGTCGTTTACTAAATGATCACCGCCCATCCCCCGAAATACCAACCCGAATGCGGTCGCGCCGATCAGGATAAGGAAAACCATGCTTGTCAGACGCGTTGTCTGGCGCATGGCGTCTTGCAGGGCAGAAAGATTCAGACGCCTGTGCAGCGCAGCGAGCAGTAGCGCCCCTAGCGCGCCTACTGCGGCCGACTCCGTTGGTGACGCGATACCGAAGAAAATCGAGCCAAGTACTGCAACGACCAATGCAAGTGGTGGTAGGAGACTTTTTAGCATACGCGTGACCAGTCCTCGAGAGTCGGTCGTTCTAAGCGCCGGAGCAGCGCCTGGCCAGCGCCAGCAGAAGACGGCGATGGCAATCAAGAAAAGCAGAACAAGCAGCAAGCCAGGGACCACTGCAGCGATGAACAATCGGCCAACCGGCACGCCAATGACATCTCCTAGGATGATGAGGACCACGCTTGGGGGAATGATCTGGCCCAGTGTCCCTGATGCGGCGATGGTCCCTGTCGCAAGGGGAGACGAATATCCATGCTTTAACATGGCTGGGAGCGCAATGATTCCCATGGTGACCACCGTGGCACCCACGACGCCAGTGGTTGCCGCCATGAGTGCGCCGACGACCACAACCGATAAGGCTAACCCTCCGTGCACTCGTCCTAGCAGCAACCCCATGGTTTCCAGAAGGTCTTCCGACAGGCCAGTCTTTTCCAAGACAACGCCCATAAACACGAATAACGGTACCGCAAGTAGTGTGAAATTAGTCATTACGCCCCAGATGCGTAAGGGCAATAGATTGAAGAAATCGAGGCCTAGAAAGATCCCGCCGAAGATGAGCGCTACTGAGCCAAGCGTGAAGGCGACCGGGTAGCCAAACATCAACGCCGCCATGAGGGCGAAGAACATCACGAATGCCCAGATTTCCATCAGGGTCGATCCGTGAGCTTCAAGAGGTTGCGGAGGATGTCAGCCAGACCTTGGATAAGGAGCAGTACAAAGCCGACGGGAATCGCGGCTTTCAGTAACCAACGGTACGGCAGGCCACCCGGATCGGGCGAGCCTTCCGCATAAATCAACGATTGGTGCACAAACGGCCAGGAACTCACGATGACCAAAAGAGCGAAGGGTGCGAGGATTACGAGCCCGCCGATCAGGTTAACCCACGCCCGTCGGCGCTCATTCATCCATTTGCTTTGATAGAAGAGATCCAGACGCACGTGTGCATCGTGTTTAAAGGTATACGCGGCTGCGATCAGAAAGATGAGCGCAAACAGGTGCCATTCGAGTTCCTGTAGCGCAACCGATCCACTATGAAACAAATACCGCATAGCGACATCAAAGCTGATGAGCAGCACCATGGCGATGACGAGCCAAGCGCATGCCCGCCCGGTCAGCTCGCTGGTGGCGTCAATGGCAGCGACGGTGCAGGAGAGCACGCGGCGCAGTGGGGATGGGTCTTTCATCGACATGCCGTCAACGTCTGAGGGGCCCCCTACGATTCTGTGCCCGAGTTGGGCAATGGGACGTCCCCCTGAGATGGGCGCCGCGTAGGTCCATGCTTCGTGGTGCCCGCGGGCGTGGCGTCCGCTGGCTCATGGCGCACGGGCATCTTGGGGCTCGGGGTGAAAAATTTATGCACAGGCTTCGGGTTGCGGCTTGGAGGGGGCGTGCTGTTAGACAAAGTCTAGACCGGTACCCGGTCACAGTTTATAAGCCATTGAAATTACGAATGAAAATCAGATTGTTCAATTTCTCGCCGTTTTGTTCAGAAGCGTGCGTTGGCAAGGCTTTTGGCGCTTTGGTCTCAAACAATGCACAAACTTATCCACAGTAAATGTGGGTAACGTCCTACGTCTTATCGGACACCCATATCTTGGGGATGTAAACCGGGAAATAACCATACGCTGTGATTGATGTGCCCCGTGACCCCACACGCACACTGTTCGTATTGGTGTATTCTCATGAGACGTCCGAGCGTCCCCCCTCCGTTGGGGATTATACTGAAGTCCCCTGAACGTACCCATCCATGGCGAGCTGCCACCTTAATGATTGATTGGCTTACCATCTTACTTTACGGCGTTTGCGAGCTCCGCAAAGCTATCGAGGGAGAGCGTATCGGCGCGCACGCCCGGGTCGACTCCCGCCTCGCGGATCTGCGTTTCACTAAGTAACGCTTTGAGCGAATTGCGCAGCGTCTTTCGCCGGTGGGCGAAGGCTTGTCTTACCAGATTGCTAAACTGGGCTTCATCGTAGATCTTAACAGGCGGCTCTTTGTGTGGCACAAGGCGGACGATGGCGGAGTCGACCTTTGGCGGCGGTGAGAATGCCCCTGGCCCGACAGTGAAATACGGTTCAACAGAACAATGATATTGCGCCATGACGGACAGCCGGCCATAGGCCGGCGAGCCTGGCTCCGCGGCAAGGCGGTCCACAACCTCCTTTTGGAACATCAACACCATGTCGCTAATGCAAGCGCTGTGCCTAAGTAAATGGAATAAGAGCGGCGTGGAGATGTGATAGGGGAGATTGCCAACCACCCGTAAGCACTCACTATCCTTCGCAAGACTACAGATATCGAAATTCAGCGCGTCGACGGCATGTATGCGTAGCGCGCCAAGTTCTAGACAATGCGTGTCTAAGCTCGAGGCTAGGTCGCGATCGACTTCTATCACATCCAGTGCCCCAAGATGCTTAATGAGTGGTACGGTCAGTGCTCCGTGACCCGGCCCGATTTCAACCACTCGCTGACCTGGTTGCGGGGCGATGGCGCGGATTATCCGATCAATGATATTTGGATCGTGCAGGAAATGTTGACCAAGTCGCTTGCGCCGGCGATGGTGGCTCTTTAGGGCCTTCGTCACGTGGAGCCTGCTGAGGCACTGACGCTTTCGTAGTGGGAGCCTCGAACGCGTTGCGTGCCTTTCCTTCTGGCCAGCTGCAAGGCCATCTTAATGGCCGCCAGCAGACTGCTGGCCTGCGCTCGACCCGTGCCTGCGAGTTCCAATGCGACCCCGTGGTCAACTGACGTGCGAATAATCGGGAGCCCCAGCGTGATATTGACAGCCTCACCAAAACCTTGGTGCTTAAGTACTGGGAGGCCTTGATCGTGATACATAGTCAGCACAGCATCGGCTCCCTCAAGTCGCTCGGGAGTGAATGCTGTGTCGGCTGGAACAGGACCGATGAGCAACATTCCTTCAATGCGTAGCTTCTCCAGCACAGGGACGATGACATTGATCTCCTCATGACCCAAATGCCCACCTTCTCCCGCATGCGGGTTGAGTCCGCATACGAGGATGCACGGATTGGCTATGGCAAACCGATGATGGAGTTCGTGCCAAAGCACGCGCAATACGGCTTGCAGCCGATCCTTGGTGATCGCCGCGCTGACCTCTGCCAGTGGCATGTGGGTCGTAGCCAAGGCGACGCGCAGCGCGCTTGCGCAAAGCATCATGACAGGCACTTCTATGTCGGTCTCCTTTGCAAGAAATTCAGTGTGCCCCGTAAACGGGATCCCCGCATCGTTGATGATCCCTTTATGGACCGGTGCAGTAACCATCGCGTCGAACCATCCGTCAAGGCAGCCTCTACACGCCTTTTTTAACGTTTCGATGACATAGGGGGCGTTGGTCGCCTCAAGTTGCCCGCACTGGGGGAAAGATGCTGTGGCGACCGGTAGCACGAGCAGTTTGCCGGATTGATGCGCGACGGGAGGACGGCGCGCATCATAAAAAGTCAGTTCCAACGGTATATTGAGGATCTCGGCGCGCCGGGCCAGGAGGTCGGGATCCGCGATCGCAATAAGTTCGGCGGGATACGTGTGTTGGGCTGCCTGGATAGCGAGGTCTGGTCCGACCCCAGCCGGTTCTCCGGGCGTGATGGCAATGCGTGGATAGGATAGTGAATCACTCATCCGCTTCCGGCTCCACTGGATCCAGCCGGTACTCTACATACGCCTCGTCGCGCAGCTGCCGCAACCATGCTTCTTGGTTTTCTTGAATCTTGCGTTGTCGGATGGCCTCCCATGCCTTGGCGCGCATCACCTCCTCTGTGCTGTCGTAATCGCGTCGGTCGTTTACCTGAATGATGTGCCAGCCAAACTGCGTTCGGACGGGTTCACTCGTTTCACCAGGTTGTAGGGAGTGCATCTCTTCTTCGAACTCGGGTACCAGGTCCCCTGGGCTGACCCAACCCAAGTCACCACCATTTACGGCGCTAGCTGTGTCATCGGAATGTGAACGTGCAAGCTGGGCGAAGTCGTCACCCCCGTCAATTCGTTGTTTGAGCTGCGCCAAGCGCGTCCGTGCAGCCTCATTGGACGTGATATCGCTGGGGCGTACCAGAATATGGCGGACCTTGGTCTGGGTGACCATACGCTGATCGCCGCTACGAACGTCTAGAAGTTTAATAATATGGAAACCGCTGGAGGTTCGAATCAAACCACTTACGTCGCCCTTATTCATTTTTGGTACAACGTCAGCGAAGATCGTTGGGAGCTGGTCGCCTTTTCGCCAGCCCAGGTCTCCACCATCCAATGCTTGCTGCCCGTCTGACATGGCTACGGCCGTTTCCTTGAACCCCGCATCCGCTCTTAGTTGTTCCAATACAGCCTCAGCTTTTTCCTGACTCTTTTGGACTTGGTCTGACGATGCAGCCTCCGGCACGGCGATCAATATATGTGCAAGGTGATATTCGGCGTTGATTTCACCTTGGTTCTTATATGTAGTAAGAAAGTTATCAATCTCTCGATCAGTTACTGTGATCCTGTTGTCTATCTGGCGTTGGCGGAGTTTTGTAAGGGTGATCTCGTCTCGGATGTCTTCACGGAATGCACCGTAATCGTAATCATCACGCTCAAGGATCGCCTGGAACTGGGACAATGACACGCCGTTATTCGACGCGATTTGGTTAATGGCCTTGTTCAAGGTCTCATCATCGACCCGGATCCCGGTTTGCTGTGCTAGCTGCAACTGCAGCTTCATCAGAATGAGGCGTTCCAGCACTTGTTTCTCCAAGACCGATTGTGGCGGGATCGCGGTACCTTTTTGTCTAAGTTGTCCCTGTACTGTACGTGATCTGTTATCTAGCTCACTCTGCATAATCACATCGTCATTGACGACAGCGACGATGTGATCAAGTGGTTCCCCAGCCCAAGTATTGAGAGTACAGGCAACCCACGGTATCAAAATCGCTCGTAAGAATTGGTGGAAATTGTGGCGTCCTAAGCTAGCGCTAGAACTCATCATGATACCCGGGGATGTTCTCTTTGAGGAATGTGGTGGTCTTTTTACCAAGGCCAGCCAGGCCCTTTAATTCGACCTGAATAAAGAAGCCAGTTTGGAAGTCGCCGTTCACATCGGCCAGGAACCGGCGGGCTATCGCTCTGAAACCCCAGCAACAGGTATTATATTCAACCCCTCCAAAGACCTCTACCGTCCGGTCATCCTGTAGCGAGTAGAGCCAGCGCCCCACGAAGTTCCAATTCGCGCTGACTGGCCAGACCCCGTTCACGTCCGTTTGCTCTATGTTCGATGACCTGCGCAGCCGGTACGCGACATTGACGATTCGGCTATCATCGTGATCGTACGCAAAATGGATGGCCCCCTTCTCGAAAATGCTGTTGTTCGGATTCCATTGCAGGTCGCCGCGTGCGCTCAAGTCCCATGGCAACTCTGTTTTCAGGTCGGCAACGAAAGGCGAGACAGGATCTGTTTCAGGAGCTACGCCAGGCAATTGCACCTTACGATCCTCAAAGAAAAATAGCTGTCCAAGGCTGAACTGTGTCATCTCCTCGCCGCTCGAGCCATGAAGAAAACGCGTCGTGACCGCCAATGACAGCTGATTTGCATCCCCCACCCGGTCGGCGCCCGTGAATCGATCCTGGCGGAACAGTTGGTCGAACTCGAAAGTGAAATTACCGGTATCAAACACGGGCAGATCATTTTGATTTTCAAAGGGTACATATAAATAGTAAAGGCGTGGCTCTAAAGTTTGCAGGAAGTTCGTACCGCCCATTGTCACGTCGCGTTCAAAAAACACGCCACTGTCGAGGCTCACATATGGGATGGCCCTGTTCGGGGAACCAGTGAACGTTTGTGTCATATCAAAATTCTGTGTTCTATCAAGCGCATACTGTGTGAATCGGAAACTCACTTTTGGTTCGAGAAAGGTCGAAATCGTACGCCTTGGATAACTTACGCTTGGGTATAGATCAAAGCGCCCACCGTTCACACTGAGCGTACGATCGAAGTTGACGGCCTCGCCCGTGAAGTCGAGGTTTAATTTCCTATTCCTGTTTTGGGTTGGCACATTGAACAAAAACTGGGGAAGCCGTTCATAGGGACGGTCATCGGGGGCAATGGTTGGATCGACTGTCTGAAAGCTCTGCACCCGTCCAAGCACGTTCCAGCGATCGCCTCTGTATGAAACATCGCCTCTCCGTTCGAGAAAGCGTTCACTGGAAAGGCTCAGGCTGTTTCCAAAGTCGGAAAAATACTGATCGTCCGAAACATCATTATAGGTGAGAAAGAGTCTTCCACGGTCCAGAAAGCTTTGATTGTGCGTGAATGCGATCTGGTGTCTGTCTTTGTTTCGAAACTCGTTATCGCTCGGTAAATAGTCACCATTAATCTGCCCGTTACCGCGTTCTAATAGGTACCGGTATTCCCCCATCAGCATCACGCCGCGCTTACTCATACCCCGAGGGGCAAACGTCGCATCCATCGCTGGTGAGATGTTCCAGTAGAAGGGCGTCCTGACCTCGATCCCTGAGTTATTTGTATTACCGAAACTCGGGGCCAGGAAACCCGTTTTGCGCCTGTCGCTGATCGGAAAATTGATGTACGGTAAATAGAATACTGGTTTGTTTTTGACCTTTAATATGACATGCTTGGCAGTGCCGCGTTCCGACTCGAAATCGAGCTTGAGATATTTGGCGGAGAGTTGCCAATCGTTGTCCTCCGGCAGGCAGGTGGTATAATCAACGTTCTTGAATTCGGCAAATTGCTCGTCTTCATCGACGAAAGCATCAGCCGCCTGCCCCCGTGCATGCCAATCTAACAGTCGATAGGTAACACCACCGAACTCCCCGGTATCGTCATCGAGTTCCACATGCCCGTGCTCGGCGGAGAGTATTAATTTCTCGTCCCAGTACTGTATATTTCCTTCAACGTCAACCGTTTCCTCGTTCTGATCGTAGATAACTTTGTCAGCACGCAGTTGCCGGGGCCCGCGGGTAACTTCAACGTCGCCCCAGAAGCTCAAAGGACCGTCTTTTATGGCCTCGGCTTCGTCTGCCGTCACGTAGGTAGCGTCCTCCGCGTCGCCTTCCATGGCCTCAAAGGTTGGGCGTGGTGATATGTCAGTGGCCGGTCCACAGAGCGCCCAGCGCGGGTCTACTGTTTCGGCTAAAACGAGTGCTGATGCGCACGGATATAGACATGACGCGGCAATCAAGAGGGTCTTAAAAGGCCGTTCCATGGAGCGAAACTCGTTATTAGTATGAGGACTCTAAAATCGCACAGAATGGTAGCATCTTCAATGAGTTCCTTGAGTCGGCATGTGTCTTCCGACACGCGGGCTCGATCCATCTGGTCGGCTCGACAATTTCGGCAGCTCACCGGAAGGCCGCAACAGCGGTAAACAGTAGTGAGAGCTGCGGTTTTAATGCGACTTGGTTCTGCGCGGCGTGCGGGGTTCCTTATTTGGACGTGACCCGTGTGGCCTTGCAGGCGCTTCCACCGACATGCGTCGTCACCCGTCTGCAGGCCGTTGATATTGAGCCCGTTAAGCGCCTGACGGGGCGGCGATTGCCGCGTCATGTAAGATCTAATGAAAGTGCCCGAGCATGTTCCAGTCGTGATGTGTGATCAACAAGACGGCAAAGCTTGGTTGATCAGCGATTCTCGAGACTCGATGTGCGGATAAGCACGCTATCTAGGATGCTGCTTGGCAAAATCCACTGCAGCAAGGCGAACACGTAGGTGGGAAACGTTACATAATATCGTGCTTTCGGGCGAGCGCTTTCAAGCGCGTGCAGCACCTTCTTTAACACGGCATTGGCCGGTAAGGTAAAAGGATCTGGCTTTGTAGTGCCTAGACGCTTTTCGATCGATTGGTAAATCGTGCGATGAGTGCTTTTCTCTGCATCAATATTTCGTTTGAAGGCTGCATACGCATTTTCGCGAAACCGACTTTTGATAGGTCCTGGCTCAATGAGTGACACGAAGATGCCGGTACCTTTAAGTTCCATACGCAGGGTATCCGTCAAGCCTTCCAATGCATATTTACTGGCGTTATATGCCCCGCGATATTTAAGGGCTATAAATCCCAACATCGAACTGTTTTGAATGATGCGCCCAAAACCTTGGGCACGCATGGCGGGAATCACATGGCAAGTAAGTTCATGAGTCCCTAGGAAGTTCACCTCAAATTGTTCTCTCAATACGTCGCGCGATAGGTCCTCTACGGCACCTGGCTGTCCGAAACCGCCGTTATTAAACAAACCGTAGATACGTCCCCGAGTTCGCTCGAGCATCAACTCGACGGCCGTTTTTATAGACGAAGAGTTGGTGAGATCAAGTTGCAGTGCGTCGAATCCGTTGGCTTTGAGGTCTTCAACATCCTCCCATTTTCGCGCTGTTGGGTATACAACATAACCGCGGGCTTGCAGGCCCTCTGCCACGCACCGACCGATCCCACTTGAGCAGCCGGTGATAAGAATCGGTCGGTTGGCTGGATTGTTAAGTGTCATCTTATGTACCCCATGTTGTCGGCCTCATCACTATATCGTGCGTACTAGGTACGACTCGTTATATGCTGACGCTTCTGATTAAAATAACTTACATATCCTTGAAGAGTCTAAGCTGTCTGTGCGATCGTTTCGGAATGCTGCGCATGATCATAGCCCACCGAGATGAGCGTATCGATACCGCATGAACACTAAAGACAAGAAAGATCGAAGCAGCGAGTGGTTTGTTCCTCGCTTTGGTACGATAAAGTTCCGCGTTTTTGTTGGACTGCTGTTCTTACCCTACACTGGTATGGTCCTTTCTTACACGGTCATTGGGTCCATGATGGCCGAAACTATCTATTGGGATCGAGTTCTCGCGATATTGGTGGTCTATTTCTTGGCATTAGGGATAGGCGCCCATGCTTTGGATGCCTTGGGCAGTCAAGGTATTAAACCTTGGGGTAGAATCTTTTCTGATAAGACGCTCTGGATACTCGCAATTGGCTCTGTCTCAGCTGCATATGCGATCGGTGCCTATTATATGATTCTCTATACTCCACTCCTTTGGCTGATCGCAATCCCGGAAGGCTTTTTTCTCCTGGCCTACAATCTGGAATGGTTTAAGGGGCGATTTCACAGTGATGGCTGGTTTGCATTCTCATGGGGCAGCTTGCCTGTTCTTGCAGGCTATGTCTTACAGACCAATCAGATTTCATTCCCGGTGCTCCTCGTTGCTTGCGCGGCGGCAATGTTGAGCCTCGTTGAGATAAAGGCTTCACGGCCTTACAAGGCGATGAAGCGCACGGTGGCGGAAGACGGAAAGACTGTTGATCACGGTCAGGTCCAGGTATTTGAAGCCATATTAAAGAGCATTAGCTTGGGGGTTATCTTGTTGGGCGCCGGCATGTTGGTATGGCGATGGCTCGGATAAGGGTGGGTGTGCGCTCGTTTAGCGGTTAAGCCAGTAGCGGCTAGTTATTTTCGGGCGGTAATGATTGCGGAGCCGTATGCAGTCAGGTATTCCTCATGGATCTCGTAAAAACCGTTGCGCTGAAGTTCTTCGGTTAGTTCCGGTATCCAACGGCTCTCTTCGATGAGTTTTGGGAGACTATGATAGATCTCTCGCCATGCGGGAAAGACGCGACTTCCAACGTGCTGCAGCATGCCGAAATAGAGACGCCAGACCCAAACCAGGTAGGCCTTTGGCGGATAGGTGAAATCGTGCATGAGTAGAAAACCGCGGTCCTTGAGATTCTTCCTTGTCATACGAGTCAGAACCTTTAGATCGGCGTATTTAGCCAGGTAAGACGAGGTCACACAGTCAAAAGGCGCATCGGCTCGGTAGTCCTCGGCTCGAGATAGGACGAGTTCCACATTTTCAACACCGAGTGTTTGGATCTTTTTCCGTGCGATGTCCAGATACTCGTCGCGTAGTTCGACTCCAACAACATGACAGTTTGGAAAACGTCTGGCGATTTCCAAAGTGGATATTCCGGTTCCGCAGGCTAAGTCCAATATGCGTTCACATCCTGCTGGAATGAGGTCGACGATTCGGCGTTTCCAGCGCCGGTCTATGCCGAACGTAGCGAAGTTGACCATGAAGTCGTACGTTTCGCCGGTACCGGAGAAAAGGCGATGGACCTGTTCGAGTCTTGGATCCGGTTCTTCCATAACGCCATTGTACAAATTGGAAGGGGAATCGATTGGCATCGTAGCGGTCACCCAATTAGTGGCGCATTTCATCTGTTATAGTTATTAGATCTGTTCGACAGCCCATAGTGCAGAACCTAAACGATTCGCTGAAGGGACGCAATGAAACTTGCAACATTCACACATAAAGGTGTGACAAGGGTCGGGATCGTGGTGAATGAAGCGATCGTGGATGTTACTGTGGAGAACGCCGATCTGCCGCAGAACATGATTGACGTGCTGGAGGGCGGTGAGCCAGTATTGGCTGTACTGCGGTCGCTTGAGCAAAGTGGCGCGCCATCGCTACCACTTGCCGAAGTACATCTTGAGGCGCCAGTCCTACGCCCCCCGAAGTTTCTTGCGATTGGGCTTAACTATGCGGACCATATTGAGGAGACCGGGCTAGAACGGCCTGAGTTCCCTTCATTTTTTAACAAACAATCGACATGCGTTATCGGACCGCATGATCCGATACACGCGCCACGGGTGTCAGCGAAACTCGACTACGAGGGCGAACTGGGATTTGTCATCGGTCGCCGCTGTCGCCACGTGCCGCGAGAACGGGCCCGTGACGTCATCGCAGGATATCTGATCGTAAACGATGTCACCGTGCGTGACTGGCAAGCGCGTTCGCCGACTTGGACGCTGGGGAAATCATTTGATACCCATGGTCCAACGGGGCCCTGGATTGTGACAGCCGATGAAATCGGTGATCCCCATGCGCTCGATATTGAGACATGGGTCAACGAAGAGCGGCGCCAGTCAACTAATACACGGCATATGATTTTTAATTGTTTTCAGCAGGTCGAGGTCTTATCCACCGCCTTCACGCTTGAACCAGGGGATATCATCTCGACTGGCACCAGCAGCGGCGTCGGTGTGATGATGACCCCGCGGGGTTATGTCAAGGCAGGTGATGTTGTGCGGGTGACAATAGAAAGGATAGGAGCTATCGAAAATCCAGTGATTGAGGAGCCGGACGATACCGCACGTTTATGATGCGTCGGTCACACTCGAACGCAAGTGATCGTTTGTGGCATTGAGGGACAAGCAGCGGAATTGGCTGGCCGACCTTAGGCCAGATGAAGGGCTGTTACGAATGATTGAAGCTGTTTCAGGCGCTGTCCAGCGTCATTCATTTCCAGAAGCAGCTGTTTTTCTTGGGGCGTTACGGGTAAGAGTTCAGCCAAGCGGTAGCCCACCCACACGGCGTCCCGATAGAGCTTTGAGGTCGGCGGATACGGAAGGTCGAGCTGTTCCACAATGTCCCGCAGAAGCGTTGCCGTGGGCTCATAGGTGTCAATCAGCTCTGCCGGGGGCTCGTTTGGGAACCACTCGACGCCCGCGTGGATGAGGTTATTTGCCGCTACGCTCCGTGTCCGGATCCGAAAGCGTCGTTCCCCACGTGCGGTGATGCCGAGTAATCCGTCGGGGCGCCGGTCCCAATCTGTGATCATTGCGAGTGTCCCAACCTCGTGGCTCACAGCCGCTGCCCCTACCTCACTACCTCGCCGAATGAGGCATACACCAAAGCCACGGCCAGTGTGCAAACACTCACTTACCATGTCGATATAGCGTGCTTCGAAGATCCGAAGGGGCAAGGTTCCGCCTGGAAACAGGACCGTATGTAATGGCAAGAGGGGGATGTGGGTCATCGTTCACGAAGCGCCTGGATCAGGCGCTCGTGGATGCCGCCGAATGCCCCGTTGCTCATGATCAGGATGTGATCGCTGGGTTGGGCAAATTTCACCGTATGTTCAAGCATCGCGCCGACGTCGCGAAATACATGACGCTTGTTTCCCAGCGCTGCTGTTGCCTCCTTCAGTTCCCAACGGAGTTCAGGTGGCTGATAGAGTAACGCCGCATCGGCCTGAGTCAGCGCCGCCGCCAATTCATCTTTGTGGACGCCCATGCGCATGGAGTTCGAGCGGGGCTCGAAGAGCGCAATGATTCGGTCATGGCCGACGCGTTGGCGGAGTGCCGTCAAGGTGCTGTGAATGGCGGTCGGATGGTGGGCGAAATCATCGTAGACGCGAATATCGTCAACCACGGCGAGACACTCCAAACGCCGTTTCACGCCGGTGAACCCCCTCAGTGCCTCACACGCTTGCGCCGGGGCCATACCGGCGTGCTGCGCGGCTGCAATGGCAGCCAGGCCGTTGAGGGCATTATGCTCGCCGATAAGCGGCCATTCGACCTCTCCAATTGTGGTGCTGTTTCGGCCCACCCGAAAACGACTAAAGTCCGGGCACTGGGGCTCTGCCTGCCAGTCGGCGCCGTCGCTCTCGAAGCGGCCAAAGGCCTCGCGCGGGGTCCAGCAGCCCATGGCCAGCATGGTCGTGACGGCCTCATCGTTATGGGGCAGGATGATCAGGCCGTTGCCAGGCACTGTCCGGACCAAATGGTGGAATTGCCGTAAGATAGCGGCAAGATCGGCGAAGATATCTGCATGATCATACTCGATATTGGTCAGGACTAAGGTCCGCGGCCGATAATGGACGAACTTTGAGCGCTTGTCCCAGAACGCCGTGTCGTACTCATCGGCCTCCACGATGAAGACATCGGGGCCGCCAAGCCGAGCAGACACGCCGAAATTAGCGGGTAGCCCGCCGACTAAAAAGCCGGGATTCATCCCTGCTGATTCCAGTAACCAAGCCAGGACGCTAGCAGTCGTGGTCTTGCCGTGGGTGCCCGCCACGGCCAGTACCCACCGCCCGCCCAAGACGTTTTCCGCCAGCCACGCGGGACCCGATGTGTAGGGTAGCCCCTCATTCAATATGTGTTCTATGGCCGGATTGCCACGCGAGAGCGCGTTTCCGACGAGCACGAGGTCCGGTGCAGGATCGGGCAGTGCCGCGGTATAGCTTTCCATGAGCTCGATGTCGTGTGCTTTAAGCTGCGTGCTCATGGGTGGGTAGACGTTGGCATCTGAGCCGCTCACCTGGTGCCCGAGCGCCTTCGCAAGGATTGCAACCCCACCCATGAAACTGCCGCAGATGCCAAGGATATGGATGTGCATTCCTACACCATCACGGGGAACAATGCGTTTAGTGTGCTAACGATGATCCAAAGGTAGCCAACGGCCAGTAGCAGTCCGATGCCGAACGACGTCGAGAGTGCATGGCGCAGAATATGGGCCATGATCACGACGTTCCAAACCACAAGTGCGAATAACAGCAACCCAGGTACGCGGATATCGGCTTCAGCAGCTCTTAATTCATGAAGCCAGAGTGACAGTGGTAAGGCGATGAGGCTCAAGATGATCCCTGTTCCCGCCAATGCCGTCAGCGACTGGATCCAACGTTCTGGCATGCTGCGAACACGGAGCAGGACCACGGTAAGCAAGGCGACCAGTATAGTCTCGGTGATTCCGGACAGGGTCGCCTGGAAAGGGGGTATGGTAATGAGCGCCAGCCCTATGCCACAGACCGTGTAGAACAGCAGGGTGACCGCTAAAAGAAAAGGCGATGCCGGTAACTCCTGGGGGCCTAAACGGAGACGGCAAATGTCAAAGAACGCCTGGAGAAGCGTAAAAATTCCGGTATACATCCTGAAATAGATACAAGGCAGCCAATTGATCGCCGACATCATAACCTACCGTATACCGGTGGGCTACACGGGGACCAAGGCGCACGATAGTGAATTTCCTGTCGCGCACCGCCTTGCTTACGTATGTCCAAAGGTTGTTGTTTATGATCGGTTAACCTCGCTGCTATATAACATATGAAGTTCGCGATCCTCATTAATGAAGGTCCTTACCAGCATCAGGCGTCTGATACAGCGTACCAGTTTGGCAAAGCTGCGTTGGAGGAAGGTCACGAAATATACCGTGTGGTTTTCTACCACGACGGCGTTTACAACGCATCGTGCCTAAGTGTCCCGCCACAAGATGACCGAAATATTATCAAGCGGTGGTCGGAACTAGCTAATCAGCACCATGTTGATCTGGTGCTTTGTGCATCGACGGCGCTGCGCCGTGGGATCCTTGATGAAGAAGAAGCACGGCGAAATGCTAAGGCTACAGGAAACCTGGCGCCGGGGTTCCGGATCGCGGGACTCGGACAGCTTGTTGATGCCGGTATCGTAGCGGAACGATTCATCGTTTTTGGGGACTGACGGAATGCATAACGGTGATGAAAGCGTGGGGCGCGGGATTGCTAAGCGGTTTATGTTCGTCCATCGTAAGGCGCCCCACGGCACGATCTACGCATGGGAGCTGCTTGAAGCAGCGCTGACAGCGGCAGCCTTTGCGCAGCATGTCACCCTTGTATTCATCGATGACGGTGTTTACCAGCTCAAGAAGAACCAGGATACAACGGGGATCGGCATAAAAGATTTCTCTCCAGTGTACCGGGCGCTGAAGGATTACGAAATTGAGAAAGTTTTTGTGGAGAGGGAGTCCGTTGAAAAACGTGGGTTGAGTCCAGCTGATTTTATTATTCCAGTCGAGATTATTGACTCTGCGGCACTGGGTAAGCTTATGGCGTGCCAGGATGTGATCCTATAGTTTTGCGATGTACGAGCGTGATAGCCTTGAGACTTGTTTGCGTCTTGCAGAAAAGGGAAGCAGCGTATTGTTGATTGAAGACGCTGTCTACGCGGCCGCCAATGACAGCGTTGCAAGTGAAATTTTGGCGCAGGCAATGCAGCGTGTCTCTGTTTACGTGCTTGGCCCAGACTTGAGAGCGCGTGGATTGCAGCAAAGCAGATTGTTAGAAGGTGTAAAGGATGTCGATTATAGGGCCTTCGTTCGATTAGTTACGGAGCACAAGGGGATTCTATCTTGGTTGTGATGGATTTTGAATACAATGGCTGGGCCTAAATGGTAGTTGAAGCACACGGGCGCATTATTGAGACTGACCCGGAGGGTTTTCTGGTTGATCTTGATGAATGGGATGAACAAGTTTCTAATGCCATGGCGGCTATGGATGACATTCAACTTAATGATGCCCATTGGGAGATAATTCGATTTATGCGCGATTATTACGACGAATTTAAGATCATCCCAATCATGCGCATCCTGGCCAAGGCAATTTGCAGTAGGCTCGATGAGGAAAAAGGATCGAGCCGGTATCTTTATAGTTTGTTTCCCGAAGGGCCAGTAAGACAAGCGTCCCGGTATGCGGGATTACCAAAACCGCCGAGTTGTATCTAATCGCGGCAGTTTATTTTTTTGCATACGTCTTCTCGATGTACTCATCCACCATCTGCTGAAATTCCTCGGCAATATTTTCACCGCGGAGCGTCACCGCTTTTTCCCCGTCGATAAATACCGGTGCCACGGGCGCCTCGCCGGTGCCAGGCAGGCTGATGCCAATATTCGCGTGTTTGCTCTCGCCCGGGCCGTTCACCACGCAGCCCATAACTGCCAGGGTCATATCTTCCACGCCGGCATAGTTCTCTCGCCAGATTGGCATTTGGCTGCGGACATAAGCTTGGATCTGGTCCGCGAGCTCTTGAAAGTACGTGCTTGTGGTACGCCCGCACCCCGGGCAGGCAGTGACCAGTGGTGTAAACGAGCGCAGACCTATTGTTTGGAGCATCTCTTGGGCGACGATGACTTCTTTACTGCGGTCGCCGCCGGGTTCGGGAGTCAGTGACACTCGGATCGTGTCGCCAATCCCTTCATTCAGGAGAACACTCATTGCCGCTGTTGACGCGACGATGCCCTTGGAGCCCATGCCGGCCTCCGTAAGGCCCAAGTGCAGCGCGTAGTCGCATCGTGAGCCCAGTTGTCGGTAAACGGCGATAAGGTCCTGTACGCCACTGACCTTACAGGAGAGAATGATTCTGTCGCGCGGCAGGCCGATTTCTTCAGCACGCTGGGCGCTTGTTAGCGCCGATACATTGAGGGCTTCGCGCATGACCTCATTGGCGTCCTTGGGCTCAGCCAGTTTGGCATTTTCGTCCATCATTTTAGTGAGCAGGTCGCTATCCAGACTGCCCCAGTTCACGCCAATACGTATGGGTTTATCGTACTTGATTGCCATTTCTATCATTGTTGCAAACTGGCTGTCACGTTTTCTACCAAAACCTACGTTGCCAGGATTGATACGATATTTTGCGAGTGCCTCTGCGCAGTCGGGATATTCTGTAAGTAATTTATGGCCGTTGTAATGAAAATCGCCAATGAGCGGAACGCGGCAATCTTCAACCTCTAAAAGATCCCGGATCTTTGCGACCTGTCCTGCAGCATCTTCAGTGTTCACTGTGATGCGGACCAGCTCCGAACCTGCTGCCGCAAGCTGTTGCACTTGCTTGGCCGTAGCCACGGCGTCCGCCGTGTCCGTGTTGGTCATCGACTGCACGACCACAGGTGCGCCACCACCAATGGTGATGGACCCAACCTTAACGGCCACGCTGGTACGCTGTTGATGGCTCTGAGGATTTGTAGCCATAGTGAATAGACGGCGATATTTGCGCGATTAAATGGGTGATTCGCGCGTTCTTACTGACTCAAACGTGTGGGCCGTAAACGCGTCAAACTCCTTATTGTACCGCTCTGCCCTTATTTCAGGCTACGGCTATCGCAAGATTTACTGATGATGATAGCCAACTTCCCAACATAGAGGGAGGGGGATCTTCGCCGCAAGGCGGTTGAGTGACAGGCACCAAGCGCGGGCTTTACCGAAGGACTGACTAGGGAGAAGCGATCAAGTCGAGGCCGTAGATCTCAGTATCGGGGTTAAACGCAAGCCAGGCGAACGCGAAGTAGACTCCGCTATCTACCGGTGACAGTTGTTGTCCCCGCAGGGGTCCGTGAACGGCGCGACACTGCCGTTCCTCTATGTGCCAAGCCGACGGGCCGTCATGAACGCCGTTCCGGTGGAGAAAAAGGGCCAGGCGGCAGGAATCAATCTGACCGCCCAGCTTCTCGGCGGCACGATTGGGATGACCCTATGCGGCACGCTCTTAGCAACGACAGGCGATTTTCAGATCGTGTTCTTGGTGACGGCTGGGATTACGCTTGCCGTCTTCGTGTTGGGCTGGTTCTTCATAGAGAGATAAAAAAGTGGGATTGGAGCTCTAGTGCAATATAATTGTGCAAGCAGAGACTAAATACTGCACTGAAACTGAATAGAATCCAGCCATGCCCGAATTAAAGTTGACCTACTTCGACTTCCACGGCGGCCGTGGCGAGCCTGCGCGCCTCGCAATGTTTATGGGCGGAATCGAGTTCGAGGACCGACGCGTGCCGTTGGCCGAGTGGCCTGCGGTCAAGGCCGAGATGCCGTTCCACGCTGTCCCGGTTCTCGAGGTCGACGGCAAAACCTTGACTCAGTCTAACGCCATCAACCGTTATGTCGGAAAGCTTGCTGGGCTCTATCCGAGCGATCCTTGGCAAGCGGCGCTTTGTGACGAGGTGATGGACACCGTCGAGGATATCGTTAACGAGGTCGTGGCAACGTTCACGATAGAGAATGAAGAGGAAAAAAGGGCCGCTCGGCAAGCATTGGCCGACGGCCCGCTACGCTTCTATCTGGAGCGACTGCAAACGCGGCTTGAGCAGACCGGCGGTGAGTATTTTGCTGATAACCGACTCACGGTGGCAGACCTAAAGGTCTTCGTTTGGATCCGGAATCTGAGGTCGGGATTGTTGGACTACATTCCAACGGACCTGCCTGACCGCATTGCGCCGCTACTGGTCGAACACTTGGAGCGCGTGAACAAGCACCCCAAGATCGCCGCGTACTATGAGAGTCGCTGAGCCGACTTCTGCTAGGCTCCGTTCAAAAGAAAAGAGCCGCCATTTGGCGGCTCTTTCAAGTAACGCTGGAATGGACTTATTTCGGTTGCGGCACGATCCGTAGATACGGTTTCGGCGCCTTCCAGCCCTGCGGGAATTTCTCCTTGGCTTCATCATCAGACACTGCCGGGACGATGATGACGTCTTCGCCCTGTTTCCAGTTAACCGGTGTGGCGACTTTGTGCTTCGCAGTCAACTGCATGGAGTCAAGCACCCTTAAGACCTCGTCGAAGTTTCGGCCAGTGCTCATGGGATAGGTGATCATCAGCTTGATCTTCTTGTCCGGCCCGATGACGAATACCGAGCGCACCGTTGCATTGTCTACCGCCGTCCGTTCCTTGGCCTTCCCTGAGGCGTTCGGGTGAATCATATCGTAGAGCTTCGCGACCTTTAGATCGGTATCACCGATAATTGGATAGTTCACTGCATGTCCTTGGGTTTCCTCGATATCCTTGGACCATGCGGAATGGTCGTCGACTGAATCGATACTGAGACCAATGGTTTTGCAATTGCGTTTATCAAATTCTGATTTCAGTCCGGCCATGTAGCCAAGCTCCGTGGTACAAACCGGTGTGAAATCCTTTGGATGGGAAAAGAGAACGGCCCATCCGTCTCCGACCCATTCATGGAAGTTTATCGTTCCCTCCGTTGTCTCTGCGGTAAAATCCGGCGCATCATCGCCTATGCGTAATGGCATCGTAACCTCCAGCGGGGTTCCGCTTGTTAACTTTGATAACTGCCTTAACTTGGGTGAAAGCCCATCAATAAATTATGCAATTCCGCATAGGGTAAGGCAACTCATGGAGAGACGAATTCGAACAGGCCCGAAACGATGTCATCGCTGTAACCGTATGTTTTGAAAAGCAAGAATGAAGTGATTCGAGCCCTTTTTCGGGGAATTCTAGAGTCAAAATGCGTGCATTTTAAAACAATGACGAGGAGATACGATGAACCATATAAAATACAAGCGAGATTGAGGTAGCAAAATGGGGGCTGGCCCGTTAATTCCCAGCGTGGAGAATGAAGATGCAACTTGAAGGCTCATGTCATTGCACTAGCGTGCGTTTTACAGTCCGTTCCGCCGACCCATATCCATTCAACCTCTGCTATTGTTCGATCTGCCGAAAGACCGCTGGCGGGGGTGGTTACGCGATCAATCTAGGTGCCGAATATGAGACGCTTGAGGTCAAGGGAAAGGAACATATCGGCACCTACCGGGCAAAAATCCCGAACCCTGAGACGGGTCAAATCGAAGAAAGTTTGGCGGAGCGAAACTTCTGTAAGCATTGCGGTAGTGCGCTTTGGGCATGGGATCCCCGATGGCCCGAGCTCGTGCATCCGGTTGCCTCAGCCATAGATTCGGATCTGCCAGTTCCGCCGGAGCGAACACACATGATGCTGGGTTCAAAAGCAAGTTGGGTCGAGGTGAAAGCGGGACCGAAGGACCAGACATTCGATGGGTATCCACAAGAGTCGCTTGCACAATGGCATCAGCGTCTAGGCCTTGAAGATATTGACTGCTAACCTGCCGCCCAAGCAGCCCGCGCGCTGTATACACCGATGTATCGTTGTAAGAGGTTTGTACTCTTCGCGACACACTAGTGGAGGAACCGGAGAATGCCTAGACGTCATCGTGAAAGACACCGCACACAACGCATCAGCTGGCTGCGCGCCGCCGTTTTGGGCGAACGTTTTTTCGAAGGCTAAATAACGCGACGCAGCGGTTGCTCAATCTTTATTCATAAATCTTGCTACTAATTCACGAATAATATACAAGTGAGATTGAGCTAGACTTTAATGTGATTACTCGCGCTATATAGTAGCATGATGGACTTCAAGAATACTCAGGTGATGCAGCGGAAGAAAACCGCAGCAAAAAAAAGGGTGACATCAAAAGCGTCAAAGAAAACGACGCGCAAAAAGGTTGCTGCCAAAAAACAATCAAAGAAGAAGAAGAAAGCTCAACGACCTCCTCCACCTTACGTTTCTCTGTGGCGCGATTGCGACCGCTTTTTCAACGATCTTGAGTGCATACTCGAAATGCAGCAGGTTGTATTGCCTGCCCTTGAGCATAAAGACGCCGAACGAAAAAACGCGTCGAGGCGGTCGTTTCCAAGCTACAAGCCTCGTCTAAACCATTAAAGATGACTTTGTCGGAAGTTAAAGCACTGATGCTCAATATTAAGAAACTGTTGATTGCAAGGAAACTGTTTTCCGAACAATTAATTGTTTTGCTGGTGTCTCGATTCGATGAATTCTTAGCCCCGATAATTGCAGCAATCTTTAAAAATAATCAAGCGTGGCTAAGGAGTACAGACAAGTCACTCACGTATAAAGACCTATTAGAACTTGGAACGTTCGACAGCGCTTTCGATGCAATCGTTGCCAAAGAAGTTGACATTCTGATGCATGACTCGCATGTAATTCAGCTAAAATTTCTTGACGAGAAACTAAAGCTCGGCTTATTTGAGCACTTTGAGGAGATCAATTGTTTCCTTGAGGTTGCAGAACGTAGAAACCTTTTTGTTCATTCTGGAGGGAAAACAACTAAGCAATATATTGCTAACTGTAAATCGCTGGGCATTTCCATAGATTCGGAATTGAAGGAAGGGACTTATTTGCCTGCTGCAGATAAATATTTTCGCGATGCTTTACGATGGACCTTTGAATTAGGACTTCGCATCGGGCAATCTACGATTAGACGACTTTTCCCAGATGCACTAGAGTATGCGGATCAACGACTGAACGAATTAGGTATTCGTCTGCTTGAGAGTGAAGACTGGGAGCTTGGGGAACTTGTCTTTTGTTATGGCGAATGCTTGCCGACAAATCTGCGTTCCAGTGGTGAAATGTATTATTATTTCGTGATTAATCGTTGTATTGCACTAAAGCAGTGTGGTAAGAACTTTTCAGAAGTTCTTAAGCCTATCGATTGGGAAGCATTCCATCCAAAGTATCATTTGGCTATTGCTGTTCTTAAAGAAGGCCTCTCCAAAACGGAGAAACTTATGACTTCGGCAGCGGTATTAGAAGAGGTTAGTGAAGAGGACTTTCGAACTTGGCCGCTCTTCCGAGACTTTAGAAAGACGGATGAATTCAAACGTGCATATAAGGTGAACTTTAAGAAAGACTACGTACTTGATTATAAAAAGGATGTTGAAGATCAACCGTCTGGAAGTGATCAAGACACTAAATTGTGAATTGATACAGATCTCTGACACTAGATTGGCATAATGTTAACAGTTTATAGATTAACGAACTCATCTTCATTTACTATATTGTTTCATTTGAGAATTGTGTGGTGAGCAATAGAAATATCGTGGATTCTGGTCATCTAGATAGCATGTGGATTGATGCGGTATGGCCAATCCTTATTTCAATATTGGATTGGTAGGTCGCTCTGGAAAATGTTTGAAGGCAATAGATCATTGTTAGGAAAAGGCGCGGCAAAGCAGTCCGGAGGTCTTCAAGCGTTACTCGGCAATTTTTATAATTCAGATTTTTCAACGACGTTCTTGTCACACAACTCGGTAAGCAAGCCCGCCAGATATTGAGTAACTTAGCGAAGACGCGGTTTTGGGCTGGTATGAGTTCAATGTGGGGATGATTGCATAACAGGGTTAGGTGCTCGACGATTGCCGCCGCGACTATAGGACAAGGGTGAAACGAATATTGTGTTGTCAGATAAAAAAGAGCCGCTTGAAGCGTATCGAGACTGGGTGGGTCAGGGTGATGGTGCGGTTTAGTGCATTGAGCGGACAAATTGGTATCCTAAGACCGATGTGTGTCATGTCTTAGTTTTAGGATGGACCGCAGTTTTTGAGCGAATAGCGCAAGTGCCGAAATGCGTCCATTTGAATCAATCCCGTTCGTTATTTTCTTCCTTGCATGCAAGTAGAAAAAGATCTCTGATTAGGTAGTGCACTTCTCGTTTGTCAGCGGCCAAAAGCTCATAAGGTGTTATGTTTTCGTGGGTGAGCGAGCTCTTGACAGGCTCCGGATTCCAGGGGACAAAGTACGTACCGCGCGTCGTTATAAGTTTCCGAAAGCCCGGATCACTGATACAAGATCGTGGCGGTCTGCTAACCGCGGGGGCAAGATTCGAATGGGGCATGGATGAGGACTTTATAGTAAGTGCGAATGCGAATCATTCTCATGTATATACGAGATTCTGCCAACATCTTTTCAAACTGATCCCTACTTACCCAATAATGAGGCCTTTAAGGAAATGTGATCCAATAGGACGAGACAATGTGGCTCAAGAGGGCCGTTTGGGCGCACCCGACTCTCAAGTAATCTATGTAAATCAATAGGTTAAATTTATGTAGGCCTGTTTCTTTCTTTTGTTAACGTAGAGAGACAACGTTAACCTATGTTAACATAGGAACACTTGGTTAACCTAGGTAAACCTAAGAAGACAGAGTTAACCTAGGTAAACCTAACAGCATTGGGTTAACATCATCGTTTAAGGTAGGACTATGGCGACTGAAAAATATGTCACTATCCCTGAACTGGCCAAACTCCTCGGTGTCAGCCGTACCGCGATCTACAATCGAGTCAAGAAAGGACAGATCCCTGCCACAAAAATAGGTAGGACCTACGCTATTACCGACCGGACTATCGCAGACATCCTAGGCAAGAAAGTAACGAGCCAAGGAAAAGAACGAATAGCCTCCGCTGTTCGCAAAACAGTGAAGGAATATGGAGAGGTCCTGAAACAATTGAGCAAGGAGTAGTGAGAATCATCACGATAGCGGACGTAGAATACCTTGCGTTCCAACTCGCACAAGAGCATCTCTCTTTCAACGAGCCAATACCGGATTTCTCCACGCGGTTTCCAAATGTGCTTGAAAGCTGTGTGTTAACCCCGTTTCAGACATTTTCGAGCAAGGCCCTATACCCGACGCTGGTCGCTAAGGCTGGCTTTCTCTTTTACCTAATGATCAAAAATCACCCTTTCCAGAATGGTAACAAACGAATTGCTATAACCACCTTGCTCATGTTTTTGTTTTTTAACGACAAATGGCTGAAAATTCATAATCAGGAATTGTATGAATTTACAATTTGGGTAGCACAGAGTCGATCGGAGTTCAAAGATCAGGTCGTAGCGACAATCGAGAAGTTCGTTCGACTTCATCTAGAAGATATGGACTAGTCTGCGCATCTAGGCAATGTAAATATTGAGTCTGGGCAGAGCACTTAGTGATAGGGATAAGGAAAATACATGTTCTGAGAACCAATGGTAGGATGTAGAACGCAGCAACAATAGCAATAGCAACAACCGATAAATAGCCAATGCTCGGGCAAGGCGCAGAAAGGCACCTCGATGGCCGCTGGGTCAGTGTGTCGGCGGAACGAAACAAAGGGCCGATCCTTGAAATACTGAAGCGCATTCTTCCTTCCAAGAGTTTAGTTCTCGAAATTGGGAGCGGCACTGGGCAGCACGTAGTGCATTTCGCGAGTGCGCTGCCGGCGCTGACCTGGCAGCCGAGTGATCCCGATGGCGAATTTCGCGAGTCCATATCCCTGTGGGCAACTGCGGAGAAGCTCAGCAATGTGAATGTCCCCGTTGATCTGGATGTCTGTCGGCACCCCTGGCCGGTTCCCAACGTCGATGCGGTCTTATCGATTAATATGGTCCACATCGCGCCATGGGCAGCAACAGAAGCACTGCTTGCCGGTGCAAGCGATGTGCTTTCTGACGGCGGGGTGTTATATCTGTACGGACCCTATCGGCGTTTTGGGCGCCACACGGCGCCAAGTAATGAAGCATTTGATGCGCAGTTGCGTGGGCGAAATCCGGATTGGGGTCTTAGAGATATGGAAGAGGTTGTTCGGCTTGCCGAGGATGCCGGATTTGAGCATGGTGAGACGATTAACATGCCGGCGAATAATTTTAGCCTCGTTTTCCGGAAAGGGACCGCCACACGCAAATAAGTGACTAGCCGCCGAGAAGCGCCTGGACTCTATATGATTGCGCCGGGGTGGACATGTTTGACAGACCGTAGGATTGCCCGGAAATTTTCAAGGAGAAGGGGATTGAATTCAGAAATTGCAACGTCGAGATCGATGAATTTCCCTTTCCCGATGACTCCTTCGACGTAGTGACCTGCTGTCAGGTCTTGGAACATTTCGTCGGTTCATCACTGGGAACGATGGCTGAAATCAAGCGGGTTCTGCACCCAGGTGGCATCCTGGAAGTGGACGTACCCAACGTCGTCTGTTTCCGAAACAGGAGCCGGATCCTACGCGGTAAGAACATCACCTTTGATTACAAGAAGCACTACCTCTATGAAGAGTCGGTACTGTACAAGGGACATTCCTTCTACCCCATGCGGCATAACCGGGAATTCACCCGGGATGAGCTGTATCTACTGCTCGACTGTGCTGGCTTCGACGATATCAGGGTCTCCTTTCTCAAATCCAGAAGGCAGCGCACCGGCCTGGAGCGGATCCGTTCGGTGGGCTCGGCGCTGCGGGACGCGGTCCCTTCTTTGCGAAAGTCGCTGATCGCCTTGGCCTACAAGCCACAGGTCTCATGAAATAGTGATGTAGAACGTGGCATCTGACCTAACGAAACACCCCGGAGAAGCATGGGCACTCACAGCCGATCGTTAGCCCTTAGCCTATCGCTGCTGCTGGCAATCGCTTCGGCTCCGCTGGGCGCCGGAGAGGGCAATGATGTGCTTGAGACGGTCAGCGAAGAGTACCCGATCCCACATCATGGCGTACTCACGCTGGATGTTCCCGTCCCCTGGCAGGCCGTGTTTTACCAGCCTCTATATAAGCAGTTTCCTTCGATCACGTTTTCTCCGCTTAAATCGAAAAGCTTCCAATTGTTCGTCACGGTCTTTTGGAACACGGCTTATGACGGCGATCTCAGCCATCCAGAGTCAATCAGACAACTGGTCGAGCGGGTCGGCGAGGAGGCCCTTGTTCACTCCGATGAAGAGGAATTGATGCTAAAGCCGATCGAAGGAACGGACCTGCCAGGCTATCTCTTTGACTTGTCTGATGAATCAGCACCAGAAGGGGACTACAAGTACCTTACTCAGGGTGCCATCGGTGTTGATGACTTGGTTTTGACCTTCACGCTGCTCGCCCACGAGCGTGATTCCCGTGAGCGCGAGGCGGCCCTGGAGATGCTAAAGAGCGCTCGCCAGAGAGAGTATCGCCAGGACGTGCGTGCGTCTTTACCATTGACTACGGCAAGCATCGCAGGCAACAGCCCGGATTAAGAGATCGACGCTTCTATAAGGGCTAACTACCAGCCGAATAGGCTGTGTTAGAAGCACTTCCCAGAGAAATTTCTTGATTTGTGACGTGCGTCATGAATCAGTAAGGTCATTAACGAGATGGAATTTTGTTTTTGTGATTTGATTCACAGTATTCAGATCCGATCTTTATTAATATTGTAACCGCTCATCATAACCTCCCATGATGATCTTATTGCTCGGTACTTGCTCTTACCCTCCTCCTCCCACCTAGAGCAGTACCGGGCACTTTTTTACCCCGAGATCCTCGGCCCCCACAGGCCCAGCCGCGATGAAATCCCTTGCCGCCTTTGCTGAGTCCTCGCGGCCGTGTGCTCGCCTCATTGGGTTTGTGCTTGTCTGAGCTAGGCTCGAAACACTCGAGTGCGCTATGATGTGGGAAATTCCGTCTAAGTCAGCACAGAGATCTAGACGACTCAGCAGTTTGAACGTGTCGTGGACGATAAACATAATCGATTAGATGAGGAGTGGCGGCAGTTGCTGTCGCCTGAGGCGTACGCCGTCTGTAGGAAAAAAGGGACAGAACGGCCCTTTAGCGGCAAATATCACGATTGCAAGGAAGAGGGTGTTTACCTATGTGTCTGTTGTGGCACGGCGTTGTTCCACTCCGAGACTAAGTTTGATTCGGGGACAGGTTGGCCAAGCTTCTCGGCACCGATCGCTGAAGAAAACATCAGCGCGAAATCAGACAATAGCGATGGTATGCGTCGTATCGAGGTGCTCTGTCGGACCTGTGATGCCCATCTTGGTCACGTGTTCGACGATGGCCCAGCACCCGCAAATCAGCGTTACTGTGTTAACTCTGTCGCACTAGCGTTTGAGAAAAAAAGCGATCAATCAAAAAGCTAGACTTATCCACGACCCTAGCCCGGGCCCCGCTGATTGATGCGTATAGATTATTTGAGCTATGACAGACCTTGCCGAGAGACGCTGTAAGCCCTGTGAAGGGGGTGTCCAACCATTGGGTAAGGCCCAAGCGTTGGAATTGGGGGCCCAGGTGGCAAGCTGGTCTCTCGATGATGCAGGGACCCGAATCAGCAAGACCTATCAGTTCAAGAATTATTATCAAACGATGGCCTTTGTAAACGCGGTCGCCTGGGTCGCCCATCACGAGGATCACCATCCCGATATGGAAGTCAGTTGGAACCGCTGTGTGGTTCACTATACCACCCACGCAATCAATGGCTTGTCTGAGAACGATTTCATCTGCGCTGCCAAGGTAGACCACTTATTTATGGGGGAACAGGGCCAATCGGGGACGATTACGGCGCAAGGCACTTGATTCAAGCGAAACCCCACGGGGCACAGTCCTTGGAGAAGCCCTCAAGAGGGTGGTCCGCCCGAGGGCAGCGGTCTAGTTTGGTTGATCGGGGTCTGCCGGTTCGAACCACGCGAGACTTTCGTGGAGTTTCACGACGTCTCCCACAATGATCAGACTGGGTGGGTGAATTTCGTGCTCCTTGATGATTTCGGGCAGCGTTTGTAACGTCGCAGCAAACACCCGCTGTTTTTGTGTTGTACCCTGCTGAACCAGCGCCGCGGGAGTTCCGGCGCCCATCCCATGGGCGATCAATTCACGACATAGAACATCTATCCCATGGACACCCATGTAAACTGCAATGGTCTGCTTAGGCTGGACGAGCGCGTTCCAGTTTAGGTTCATCGAGCCATCTTTCAGGTGTGCTGTGACGAAAATGCAGGAGTGGGCGTGATCCCGATGGGTAAGCGGGATGCCCGCATAGCAGGCGCACCCGGACGCGGCGGTAATGCCTGGTACGACCTGAAATGGAATGCCTTCTGCTGAAAGCGTCTCGATCTCTTCACCACCCCGCCCAAATATGAACGGATCACCGCCCTTGAGGCGCAGTACCCGATTCCCTTCTTTGGCAAGCCGCACCAAAATTTCGGTTATCTCCTGTTGCCCCATGGCATGTTGGCCTTTCTCCTTGCCCACGTAGATCCTTTTGGCGTCTTTGCGCGTTAATTCTAGGAGGGCGGGGGCGACCAGACGGTCATATAGCACGACGTCAGCCTGCTGCATGAGCCGCAGCGCACGAAATGTCAGCAGGTCTGGATCACCGGGGCCACCACCCACCAGATAGATCTCCCCCACGGATTGTGGGCTTGAGGCCGTCTCGTCCAGTTCGCTTTCTAGGGCGGCTAGGGCGGCTTTGTCCTGTCCAGCGAACAACATTTCAGCGATCGGCCCCTGCAGGATCTGCTCCCAGAACCGGCGACGGTCTCTCATCTTGGGGAAGCGTTTCTTCACTCTGCCACGGAAATCGGCCATCAAGGTTGCGAGGCGTCCGTATGCGGCAGGTATCATCGTTTCGAGGCGCGCGCGGAGAAGCCGTGCCAGCACCGGTGAGGCACCTCCCGTCGATATCGCAATCTGTACAGGTGCGCGGTCAACGATCGAAGGCATGATGAAAGTGCACAGTTCTGGACTATCAACAACGTTGACGGGGATATTGCGTGCCTGTGCAAGCTCGGAGACACGTTGATTGAGTTTGCCGTCATCCGTTGCCGCGATGACGAGCGCGCAGTCATCGAGGTGCTTGGCGGAAAAATTTTTTGCCTTGTGATCGATCCGGTTATCTGCGAGTAGTTGCGTGAGCTCTTCATTCAGCGTCGGAGAAACAACCCGCACCTGGGCTTCTGCTTGCAAGAGGCGAGCTATCTTCCGTACAGCGACATCCCCGCCACCCACCACGAGGCACAGCCGACCTTTTGCATTAAAGACAATGGGGAGAAATGTCATAAAGAGGGCAGGCAGAGCGCAGTTGCGTTGAAGATGGGCCTCAACGACTCAGGCCTTAGGCAAGGTAACACCTTTCTGTCCCTGGTATTTCCCTTCCCTGTCCTTGTAGGAGGTCTCGCACACTTCATCCGATTCAAGAAAGAGCACCTGGGCTATGCCTTCGTTGGCGTAGATCTTGGCGGGAAGCGGTGTTGAGTTGGAAAACTCCAACGTAACGTGGCCTTCCCACTCCGGTTCAAGGGGTGTGACATTGACAATGATTCCGCAGCGGGCATAGGTTGACTTGCCAACGCAGATCGTAAGGATGTTTCGTGGGATACGAAAATATTCCACGGTACGGGCGAGTGCAAATGAATTCGGCGGAATAATGCAGATGTCGGCCTTAACGTCAACGAAGCTATCGGCGTCGAAATTTTTAGGATCGACGATGGCGGAGTTTATATTTGTGAACACTTTGAACTCGTTGGCGCATCGGACATCGTAGCCGTAACTGGATGTCCCATAGGAAACCAGGCGGCCGTTATCGTTGTGCCTTACCTGCGAAGCCTCAAAGGGCTCAATCATGCCGTACTCTTTTACCATACGGCGGATCCATTTATCAGATTTTACGCTCAAGAACTTGGTCGCTGATTAGTAACAATTATAGTGGTTCATAGGAAATGAAGTGTCGGCGTTGATCGTACTATGGTGACCCTCAATTGTTTTGAATCACTATTTTTGGGAACTTGGCCGTATAGTCCTTTGCTTGCAATGAAAGCTTTGCCGCAACCCGCCTGGCAATTTCGAGATAAATTTGGGTTGCCTTTGAGTCCGGATCCATTGCAACTGTAGGCCGGCCACTGTCTACCCCCTTCCGTATGTTGATGTCAAGGGGTAGGGCACCGAGCAGCTCGACACCATACTGTTCGGCCATTCGCGCTGCACCGCCTGCGCCAAAGATGTGTTCTTCGTGCCCGCATTGGCTGCAGACGTGCACACTCATGTTTTCGACGATTCCGAGCACGGGCACGTTCACCTTCTCGAACATTTTGAGGCCCTTGCGGGCGTCCGCTAGGGCAATATCCTGGGGCGTCGTCACAATCACCGCGCCGCTTACCGGGATCTTCTGGCTCAGGGTGAGCTGAATGTCACCGGTCCCTGGCGGCAAATCGACTACGAGATAATCAACATCTTTCCAGTTGGTGTCGCTGAGCAGTTGTTGCAGTGCTTGCGTAACCATGGGGCCACGCCAGATCATGGGCGTGTCTTCTTCGATAAGGTAGCCAATGGACATTGACTGAACATGGTAGCTGATCTTGGGTTGCACGGACTTGCCGTCAGTTGTCTCGGGCTTCCCGTGGCATCCAAGCATCCGTGGCTGACTGGGGCCATAAATATCTGCGTCCAGGATGCCAACTGTCGCACCTTCTGCCTGCAAGGCGAGGGCGAGATTCACGGCAGTCGTGGATTTGCCGACACCGCCCTTACCGGACGCGACAGCGATGATGTTTTTGATGTTGGGTAGGGGTGTGACGCCCTTCTGGACGGCATGGATGGCAATATTACTGTGGAGGTTTACCGAGACCTCTCCAATCCCGGCAATCCCGGCGAGTGTTTCCTTTAAGTCTCCAATAAGCTGGTCCTGATAGCCTTTTGCGGGGTATCCGAGTTCGACGTCCACCGTTACATTGCCGTCTTTAACGGTGATGTCCTTTATTGACTTGGCCGAGACAAGATCAGTCCCTAGGTAGGGCTCCTGATACTTGGAAAGGGCCGCTTCGACCTGCTCACGGGTGATATCGGGCATGGGATGAGAGTCGCTCTAGGCCTCAGACTGCTGAGGGAGACATTTTACAACAAATACTGTAGGCCGTCTTACCTGGTCGCTGCGTGCATAACGCCTGCCCACAGAGGCAGTAACGGCGGTCGGTGGCGCTGACTGACACATGGTGATACCTTAGGCGCGCATTTTTTTCAGTGAAACAAGGGGCATGTCGGAACCGATCCGAAAGATTCTGGTAACCAGCGCCTTGCCCTATGCGAATGGGCCGATCCATATCGGCCATCTTGTCGAGTACATCCAGACAGATATCTGGGCGCGCTTCCAGAAGATGCGTGGGCATGAGTGCTATTACGTCTGTGCGGATGATGCGCATGGGACGCCGATCATGCTGCGAGCTCAGCAGGATGGCATCAGCCCCGAGCAATTAATTGAGCGTGTCGGCCGGGAGCACCGGGCGGATTTCGCCGACTTCGCTATTGATTTTGATAATTATCACACCACGCGGTCACCCGAGAATCGCGCGCTTGCCAATACCCTATACGAGCGATTGCGCGATGCCGGCCATATCTCTCGCCGCACGATTCGCCAGGCCTATGACCCTCAGAAAAAGATGTTTCTCCCGGACCGCTTTATCCGCGGTGAGTGCCCCAATTGCGGATCGGCGGACCAGTACGGGGACAGCTGCGAGGTCTGTGGTGCCACGTACTCTCCTGTTGATTTGAAAAACCCGGTTTCAGCCCTCTCTGGTGCGACGCCAGTTGAGAAGGAATCCGAGCATTATTTTTTCAAGCTGGGCAACTTCGAGGCGATGTTAAAAAAGTGGACTCAGGCGGGGCATCTGCAACTGGAAGTAGTCAACAAGCTCGAAGAGTGGTTTCAAGCGGGTCTTAGGGAATGGGATATCTCTCGAGACGAACCGTATTTTGGTTTCGAAATCCCGGACGCTCCGGGCAAATTTTTCTACGTTTGGCTGGATGCGCCGATTGGATATCTTGCGAGTTTCAAACAGCTGTGCAATCGGGAAGGACTGGATTTCGATGCCTTTATTGGTGCAGGGAGCACGGCGGAGATGTATCACTTTATTGGTAAGGATATTATCTATTTCCACGCCCTGTTTTGGCCCGCAATGCTGGAAGGTGCCGGGCTACGTACACCAACCGCCATCTTTGCCCATGGGTTTTTAACGGTCAATGGGCGAAAGATGTCAAAGTCCCGTGGCACTTTCGTCACTGCACGGGCCTACCTCGATCACCTGAACCCAGAATTCCTGCGCTACTATTTTGCCAGTAAGTTGGGTAATGGCATCGATGATATTGATCTGAACTTGGAGGACTTCGTTCAACGAGTCAATGCCGACATCGTAGGCAAGGTCGTGAATATTGCGAGCCGATGTGCTGGCTTTATCAGTAAACGGTTTGACGGCCGCTTGTCGGATGACATTGCAGCGCCAGAACTACTTGAATCGTTTATTGCCGCTGGCGACGAGATCGCCAGTGCTTACGAGTCACGTGAGTATGCAAAGGCCATGCGAGACGTGATGGCCTTAGCGGACAAGGCCAATCAATATATTGATGAAAGAAAGCCGTGGGTCATTGCAAAGGAAAAGGGCAAGGACAGCGAGCTACAGGCTATCTGCACGATGGGGTTCAATCTGTTCCGTGTGCTGATGGGCTACCTTGCGCCTGTCTTACCCGTGATGGCTTCAAAGGTCGAAAAATTCTTGAAGATTGAACCATTGACTTGGGATAGCATTGGAGAGCCTCTTACTAATCATGTCATTGGCAAATTTGAACCGTTAATGACTCGAGTTGAAGGTTCAGAGGTTAACGCTATGATCGAGGCATCCAAGTCCGACCTTGCGGCCGCCGAGGGCGATTCATCGAACAATGGCTCGAATCCGACACCTACTTCGAAAGTAAGCGAGAAAACTGTGGAGCAGATTAATCACGAAGACTTTGCCAAATTAGATTTGCGCATTGCACGCATCAATAAGGCTGAACACGTTGAGGGTGCGGACAAGTTATTACGCCTTGAGTTAGATCTTGGTGGTGAGATGCGCTCTGTGTATGCAGGTATTAAGGCTGCTTATTCACCGGAGGAGCTTGAAGGTAAGCTTACGGTCGTGTTAGCTAACCTGGCGCCGCGCAAGACGCGCTTTGGTATATCCGAAGGCATGGTGCTTGCCGCTGGGCCCGGTGGCAAGGACATCTGGTTGTTGCATCCGGACCCCGGGGCCGAGCCTGGGATGAAGGTCAAATAAGCTAGAATCACTCCCGAAGTTGGCGTGTCTTTGGGGCGGGACACGTTTGTCCAAATTGGGCGTCTGTGATTTGTGGCGGAGAATGGGTATCTAGCAGCTGCTATCGTACTTGTCGCCGTAACAACAGATGTTCATACTTGCTGGAAATATCAAGGCCCCGTAGCATGCGATCTTGTGAGCGAATACGCGCTGATCCTCGCCAGCACTGTACTGGTAAATAATCTGGTACTCGACCGACTACTCGGTGTGTGCCCCTTCTACGCGGTGTCGCGTAAGGTGGAAACTGCCATCGGGCTTTCCTGTGCGACGCTGTTTGTTCTCACGCTGGCCTCAGCAAGTAGCTACCTGGTGTTTACGTACCTTTTGGTCCCGCTAGGTATTGAGTATCTGCGCATCATTGTATTTATCCTTGTAGTTGCGGTTGTAGCGCAGTTCACGCAGTGGGCGATCGATGCGGTAAGTCCGTCTTTCTATCATCTATTGGGGATCTTTTTGCCCCTTGCCGCTGTTAACTGTGCGGTCTTGGGTGTGGCACTCATCAATCTTCAGGAGCCCCACAGCTTCATCCAATCATGCGTTTATGGCTTCGGTGCCGGCCTTGGGTTTTCGATCGTGTTGATTTTGTTCTCAAGTCTGCGTGAGCGACTTGCCGTTGCCGACGTGCCAAGGCCGTTTCAGGGAGCATCTATCGCGTTGGTAACGCTCGGATTGATGTCTATCGCCTTTATGGGCTTTGCCGGGCTAGTGAAGGGATGACCATCGTCAGCGCACTCTGGGTAATGAGCACGCTCGCGATTGGGGCGGCTTTGTTACTTGGTTACGCCGCAGCACGGTTTACTAGGGGAAGTTTATCTCTAACCGACAAGATCGATGCGTTACTACCGCAAACCCAATGTGGTGACTGCGGCTATTCGGGTTGTCGGCCCTATGCCGAGGCTATTACGCGTGGTGATGCCGACATCAATCAGTGCCCACCTGGCGGTGCTGTCACTATCATCGCCCTCGCTGAGTTGCTCGGGCGTGATCCCAAGCCTCTTGATCGGCACTATGGCACCTTGATGCCCAAGCAGGTTGCCGTTATCGATGAGGCCGTGTGCATAGGCTGCTTCAAATGTATTCAAGTCTGCCCCGTTGACGCAATATTGGGTGCCCCGAAACAGATGCACGCGGTGATCGCGTCCGAATGCACAGGCTGTGAACTCTGTATCGTGCCCTGCCCGGTGGATTGCATAAGCATGACGGAAGTCAACCAAGGGATTGCGAGTTGGCGTTGGCCAAGGTCGCAAGATGCGTCGAGGATCAGCTTTTGAGCCGGAAACTGTGGCAATTTCCCGGCGGGATAAAGCTTCCAGGGCACAAGGCGCTATCTAATCGGGAGCCATCCATCCCGGCGGCGATCCCGGTGCGCCTGTATTTACCCCTTCAACAGCATATCGGTATCACATCTCACCCCGTCGTCAAGATCGGTGACAAGGTTTTAAAAGGGCAGGTCATCGCACGCGCCGAGAGTTATGTCAGTGTGCCTATCCATGCCAGCACGTCTGGCACTGTGGCAGACGTCGGAGAATACCCCGTTCCACATCCTTCCGGTCTCAGCGCTATGTGTGTTGTCATCGAAGCCGATGGCCAAGATCTTTGGATCGAAAAGAAGCCGCCGAAGGACTACGAATCGTTGGAACCGGATGCACTCATCCATATCGTTCGAGATGCTGGGATCGTTGGCATGGGTGGTGCAGGCTTCCCGTCCCACGTTAAGGTTAACGAGGGTACGGAGAATGTTGTGAACACATTGATTATCAACGGTGTTGAGTGCGAGCCCTACATTACCTGTGACGATCGTCTGATCTGTGAGCGGGCTGATGAGGTCATTGGTGGGGCGCGGATCATCGCTCATGCCGTGAAGGCCAAGCGTTGTATCGTTGCCGTGGAGGATGATATGCCGGAAGCCTATGCGGCCCTGGAACGAGTGTCAGGTTCAGACATTGAACTGGCTAGGGTTCCTGCCATCTACCCGGCTGGCGGCGAAAAGCAGTTGATCTTAACGCTGACCGGTGAGGAGGTGCCGATTGGGCGCCTGCCCATCCACATTGGCATTGTAATGCACAATGTGGCGACGGCTGCGGCTGTTTACCGTGTCTTGGAATACGGTGAACCACTTGTATCGCGCTATGTGACTGTTACCGGTAGCGTGGCGCGGCCCCGGAATGTGCAGGCGCTCCTGGGGACGCCTGTTAGGGATCTGATTGACCAGTGTGGACGTGAGCTCGGTGCGCCTATGAAAGTGATCATGGGCGGTCCGATGATGGGTCTTCCCGTACACGATGAAAATGTACCCGTGACTAAGACGACGAACTGCATCCTCGTCACCAACAGTCTTGAAAGGGGTCCCGAGATGCCGTGTATTCGATGTGGTGACTGCGTTGACGTCTGTCCGGTCAATCTTCTTCCTCAGCATTTGTACTGGTACACCCGTGCGCACGACTTTGATACAGCACAAGACTTCAATCTTTTTGATTGTATTGACTGTGGCTGTTGTGCACACGTTTGCCCAAGCAACATCCCGCTCGTCCAGTATTTCTTCTTTGCAAAGTCGGAAATCGCAGTTGAAGAAGAGGCAAGGGAATCTGCGGATTTGGCGCGTCGGCGGTTCGAATCAAGGACTGTTCGCCTTGCGCAAGAAAAGCCGGCACGCAAGTCTCCTGTGCAGAAGGAAGAAGTTGTAGTTGGTGGGACACAAGAGGATCGCGGACAGAAAAGGGCCTATATTCAAGCAGCCATAGCAAGAACGAAAGCAAAGCGTGCTCGAGCCGGTGAAGCTAGACGCAGCAAAGAACCAAGCACTGCAATAGACGCGGACAGCAAATCGGCTTCTCGATCTGATGAATGAACTCTAGCGTACCTCCCTCTCTACGGGACGCCGAGCCGCGTTCGGTCTCGTCCATCATGCGCCAGGTGTTGTACGCGCTGGTGCCGGGGGTTGTTATCTACGTTTGGTTTTTCGGGTTTGGCGTTGTGATCAATTGCCTGATCGCAGTGACCGTGGCCCTTGCGTTGGAGGGCATCATGCTGGGACTTCGCAGGCGCGCCGTTAAACTATTTCTCACCGATGGAAGCGCCGCGGTTACCGGCATGCTCCTGGCACTGGCGATGCCGCCCTATGTGCCGTGGTGGGCGACGGTCATTGCCACTACCTTCGCAATTGTCGTCGCAAAACATCTATTTGGTGGCCTCGGTTACAATCCGTTTAACCCGGCGATGGCCGGCTATGCATTAGCATTGATCTCTTTCCCGGCACAGATGACCACTTGGCCGCTGCCGCACATCTTAAGTGAAATCCGTCCGGGTCTCATTGATAGTGCGCTGATAATTTTTACTGGTCACCCGGCAGGCGCACTTAGCCTGGATGCATTGAGCAGCGCTACACCGCTGGCACATATCAAAGCCGAGCTCGGACTTATGCAAACGGTGTCGGAGGCCCGTGATGCACCGATCTTTGGTGTATTCGGTGGAAAAGGGTGGGAGTGGTTGAGCATAGGCTATTTGGTAGGTGGTCTGTGGTTGTTGTACCAAAGAATCATCAAGTGGC
>JAPUIX010000179.1 GCA_027296625.1 Gammaproteobacteria bacterium
ACCAGGTGAGGCGGATGAAACCGCCGCCCTACTTCGTCAAGGAGATCAAGGTCAGCTTTGACGGCCAGCCGGTCCTCAGCGCCGAGACAACATTTGCCATCAGCCAGAATCCAAGCTTCCGCTTTTTCTTCGTGCCACACCAGGATGGCGAGCTCACCGTCGAGGTGATTGACACCAAGGAGGAACGCTTTACCAGCTCCTACAGCGTGCGATTATAGGCATGTAAAAAGGGAGTCAGGATAACGCCCCTGCGCATAACAACTATTCCAAGCTAATCGCGACGCACACTCCCGTCGTTAAACCGACAGGCGAAACCTCTGTAGGTTTTATGGTTCTGCGCTTTCGGATCGTCTGACGGCAATGAAACAGCGTTTTTCCCCTTCTACTTCTGCTTGTTCAAGCTTCTTTCCTAGCTCTTCCCCATAGGCATTGTCACGGAATAATCCCCCTTTCTCCCCTGGCATCTTCTTAAACCTTGCGAAGGTGTTTGCCGCATCGTACTCATCAAATGATACATGCTGCGCGATTACATCGAGACGACATGAACACTGGAAGAGCGTCTCGACGCTCTGGCCGCCTTCTGCCTCCATGCATCGCAAGACATAGTCGACGCGATCAATGGTGGGAAAGTCATTAGCAAAAAGAGGCAATGGGGAAAACAGGGCTACCATGATCAAACGTTTTAGAACTGACATTCGGATATCTCCAATCTCTGGCGTTGTGTTGCTGGCCAGGATGTTAACAGATTTCTAAAACATGTTAAGCAGTGAGATAAGGGCTTAATAGAGTCATGATTCGTTCCACGCTTCCACGGTGCTCATCGACAACCCGCCTGCCCATCTCTCCAGTCCGCTGGCGAAGACTGGAATCAGCCAGCAGACTCAGAACCTTGCTCGCCAGTTCCCCAACATCATTGACGACCCACGCCGCCCCCACACCCAGCAACCACCCGCTGATTTCCTCGAAGTTAGAGAGATGCGGGCCCATCACTACGGGGACGCCCAAGCTGGCAGGTTCGAGCATATTATGACCGCCCCTGGGAACAAGACTCCCACCCACAAAGGCAATATCTGATACTGCATAATACATGGGCAGATCGCCCAATGAGTCCACAATAAATACCTGCGTGTTGGGATCGTAGGCTTTGTCGTCACTGGCTCTCACCGTATTGAAACCGCGTTTCTTACAAAGCGTTGCCACTCTTGCAAAGCGCTCTCGGTGACGCGGGGCAATGATCAAAAGACAGGATGGGTGCACAGCTAACACATGCTCAAAGGCGTCCAGGATCATGGTCTCCTCATTATTATGGGTACTGGCGGCGATCCACACAGGCCGATCGATCCCAAGAAAGCGTCGCAAGGATGCCGCCTTTTCGATAAGACCCTTCGGCAGCCGGGTATCAAATTTTATACTGCCAGCGACTGTCACCTTACTCGGCTCAACGCCAAGCGATATAAACCGGTCCGCATCCAAGCGACTCTGCGCCGCAACTGCTCTCACCTTTGATAGAGTCGCTCTTGTCAACTCGGCCACGCGTCGATAACCGACGACAGATCGCTCAGACATGCGCGCGTTCACAAGAATAATGGGAACCCCTTGCCTGCCACAAGCTTCAAAGAGGTTCGGCCATAACTCTGTCTCCATCACCAGAGCAAGCCGCGGCCCAACACGTTTTAAAAATCGGTCGACGGCACTTGGGAGATCATAGGGAAGAAACCGATGAACGGCCTGGCCCTCCAGGCGCTGCTCCGCGTGCTGGGCACCTGTCGGCGTCATCGTTGTAATAACGAGCTGCAAAGTGGGATAACGTTCCCGTACTGCCTGTATCAAAGGTATTGCCGCCTCTACTTCCCCAACAGAAGCTGCATGCAGCCAAACCGTGTTTCCAGCTTGTGGTACAGCAGTAGAGAAACCGAAGCGCTCAGGTAAACGCCGCCAATGGGCAGGATTGCGCCACCCCGTCCACCCCGCATGCGCCAACAGCAACGGAGTACCCAAATAGAGAATGAGCGTATAGAGAAATCTCAAGACAAATGAAGATATGCGGATGCGCGCGTTACCGCCCACGGACCTACCGTACCGGGGGTAGCAGGCCTAGACCCCACGGACCGTGGGCGTACGATGCAGCACGGGATACTCCTGATTAAGCCATTCTAAATAGTTACTAATCCCTGTAGCTACATCCCTAAACGGCTGTTCATTACCTGCTCTGCGCAGGTTTGTTATATCCGCTTCGGTAAAAGACTGATAGCAGCCCTTAAGGTCTTCTGGAAACAGAATGTATTCGATCTCACCTCGACCGTGCCATTGGATGATCGCTCGTGCCACGTCGTTAAAACTTTGACTTTGCCCGGTTCCCACGTTGAAAATCCCCGACTTATCGGGGTGCTCAAGAAACCAAAGGTTAATCGCAACGACATCATCAACATAGACAAAGTCACGTCGCTGCTCGCCATCGCCATACCCGTCGCTGCCCTTAAATAGGCGCATACGCCCGCTTTCTAGCAGTTGATTATTGAAATGATAGGCCACGCTAGCCATCGATCCTTTGTGCTGCTCCCTAGGTCCATAGACATTAAAGTAACGCAGCCCGACTATCTGAGATTTACCGCTACGTAGAATCTGCCGCACATACTGATCAAACAAAAACTTAGAGTAGCCGTAGACATTGAGTGGTAATTCACAGTCACGAGATTCGTGAAACACCTGACCATTCCCATACACCGCCGCACTCGACGCGTAGATAAATGGAATCCCGTTCTCTTGGCAATAAGCCAAGAGAACTTTTGAATAAACATAATTGTTTTGCATCATAAAGCGGCCGTCCCATTCCGTCGTATCCGTGCAAGCGCCCTGATGAATTATCGCTTCAATACGATCGGGTAGCTCGGTTCCAAACTCGATCTGTTCAACAAACGTATCCTTATCGATATAATCCAATAGATCGCAATCGGTTAGATTCCTGAACTTACTAGCGTCTGTGAGATCATCCACTGCGAAGATGTCGTTGCGTCCTCGCTGATTCAAAGCCTTGACGAGATTGCTTCCGATGAAACCCGCTGCGCCAGTCACGACGATCATGAACGTTTATCCCTCCACTGCCCCTGCGTCCCGGGCTGCATTAATAATACCCGTGGTCGATGCCCCCTCTTTTAAAGGAATAATGACGACCCTTCCACCACTTTGCTCGACGTACTTGCCGCCAGCCACCTGGTTCGGTTTGTAGTCCCCACCTTTAACCAAAGCATCCGGCTTGACACGACAGATCAGGCGCTCGGGTGTTTCTTCCGAAAAGGGGACCACCCAATCCACGGCAGCAAGGGCCTCCAACACGGTCATGCGGTGCTCCAAGGGATTGACCGGCCTGTCTGGGCCTTTCAGCTGATGTACCGACGCATCATCATTGACAGCCACAATGAGGCGATCGCCCAACTGTTTGGCATCGCTAAGGTAGCGAACATGGCCAACATGCAGGAGATCGAAGCAACCGTTGGTCATGACAATGGTCTCCCCGCGTAGTTTGGCCGCTTTGACTGCTGCCATCAGTCCTTCCTCGGTCACTATGCCTGTCTTGTACTCGTGTTGGTCATGCAGTGCAGCATGCAGCTCTGTTGCTGTTACAGTCGCTGCCCCCAACTTGCCGACAACAAGGCCCGCCGCCATATTGGCGAGTGCGGTCGCCTGAACCATATCGTGTTGCACCGCCAAGGAAGTCGCTAATACACCGATAACAGTATCGCCGGCTCCCGTTACGTCGAACACATCCCGTGCATGGGCGGGTAAGTGTATAGCCTCGTGCCCTTTTTGGATCAACGTCATCCCATGCTCTCCGCGGGTTACCAAGATCGCCTCAAGTTCAAGCGCATCAATCAGCGACTCACCCTTGCTCACGATTTCCTCGGGCTTTCTGCATGCCCCGACAACGGCTTCAAACTCTTTCAAATTGGGCGTTAAAAGTGTGGCGCCTTGGTACCTGGCAAAGTCTGCCCCTTTCGGGTCCACCAGCACTGGCTTATCGGCATCCTTTGCAAGGTCGATAAAGCGCCTTACCCCCGTCAGACTGCCCTTGGCGTAATCTGACAGCACCACCACATCGACGCATTCAAGTTGTTGCCGGTAAGCTGGTACTAAAGCATCGGGCTCCACGAGCTGGGCATCACCTTCGTAATCTAGGCGAATCAGTTGCTGGTGCTGACTCAAGACCCTGAGCTTGGTGACTGTTGGAAAGCCCTCACAGCGTACAAACTGGCACGTGACCCCGCTTTTGGAAAGCGCTCGATGTAGGGTGTCCGCCGCCTCGTCGCTCCCTGTGACACCGACCAGAATTGCCTGCCCGCCGAGGCTATTGATGTTCAATGCCACATTCCCCGCACCCCCTGGCCTCTCCTCCGTGTCTTGGACCCGCACGATGGGAACAGGTGCCTCGGGGGAAATTCGCGTGGTCTCTCCGTAGACATAGCGGTCGAGAATAACGTCACCCACGACCAAGACACGGGCACTGGCAAAGTTGTCAGGAGAAAGGCTCATTCACTTGCCCACACCTGGCTCTCAATATAAATTGAACTCGCATTTCGGCACGCCATCTTACCACAACTGTGGAGCACGCTATTGGAAGTCAATGCATGAAAAACCTTTTCTGGCTTTGCGTTTGCCTAACGTTATTGGGGCCAGCGTACGCGAGTCATTCGCTTCCCCAGCCCTTCGAGGCTACTTATGCGCTGCACCGGTACGGCATCAAACTTGGAGCAATGACGCGCAGCCTGATTGCGACCGGAAATGGCGAATACATCTTCCGATCACGGACTAGGACCACAGGTATTGTTGCACTGTTCTATAAAGTGCATGTCGTCGAAGAAACTCACTGGACATATGATGGACACGCAATGCGGCCATTGGAGTATCAGTATCATCAATCTGGAAGCAATAGAGTTCGTGATATCACTCTTGAATATGACTGGACAAATGGGGAGATTAGAAACACCAGTGAAGATGCGCCGTGGCGAGTAGCGCTTGGGCCTAACGTATACGACGATCTGCTCTACCAATATGTGCTAATGCAAGACCTTGAGGCCGGTAAACGCGCCCTATCCTATAAGATTGCCGCTGGCGGCAGGCTCAAGACATACGACATCACGCTGCTTGGTGAGGAAATCATCGACACGCCGCTCGGCAAGCTGCAAACACTCAAGCTACAACGCCAAAAACCCAACAGCAAGCGCAAAACCACGGTGTGGTGCGCAACCGACTTACACTATTTAGCGGTGCGCTTGGAATACTTAGACAAAGACGGAACGGTTACGACCTTTCTCATTGACGAGCTCAGTGGACTAGACCCGCCGTTGACCAATCCTCACTAGAAACGTTGAAATTGCCAGTCGCACGGTAACAAAAATTATTACTTAGGAGAATATTTAAAGCGTTGGTTGATCGCCGTTCTCGAATTTAATATCAGCATTGATCGTTTTCAACGGGCTGATAAACACCCTATCTAAGGTGACCGGAAGACCGGCCCTCAGTTTACAACAAGATACTGCTTAGGATTGACGGCCTTGCCATTGTGGAGCACTTCGAAATGCACATGGGGGCCCGTGGAACGGCCACTACTCCCCATCACCGCAATCACCTGGCCCTTCTCAACTTTCTCCCCAATACCGACAAGATTCTGCTGGTTATGCGCATACCGCGTCACATAACCATTCCCATGGTTGACCTCTACCATGTCCCCATAACTGTAGCGCCGACCAGACCACGTCACGACCCC
>JAPUIX010000180.1 GCA_027296625.1 Gammaproteobacteria bacterium
CGGCCTTGGACTAGAGGTGTTCGATACCTGTCTGGTCGACGAGGAGCTGGTCTACGGCTGCGCGGGTATTGCGCTCAATATGGTGGCCAATAATCTAGCCACGACTCCGCTCCTCATCGCTGCCAACGACGAGCAAAAAAAAGAATATCTCGGGCAGCTGGTTTCCGAGCCGGTGTATGCCGCCTTTGCCTTGACTGAGCCGGGCGCAGGCTCTGATGCTGCTGCCATTTCTACGACTTACCGAAAAGTCGGAGATGATTTTGTCCTGAATGGTACCAAGCACTTTATTACAAATGGCTCCGTTGCCCAGTGGTATGTGACGTTTGCGACCGAAGATAAAACTCAGCGGCATGGCGCTGTATCGTGTTTTGTACTGCCTGCCGCCACGCCGGGCATCACCGCCAACCGGATGCATAACAAAATGGGTCAGCGTGCGTCGGATACGGCGGAGATCGTCTTTGAAGATGTCGTGGTTCCTCGCAGCGGACTTATTGGTGCCGAGGGCGAAGGCTTTAAAATCGCCATGCGCACTTTTGATCGGAGCCGTCCGGAGGTTGGCGCGTTTGCCATTGGGATTTCGCAGCGGGCGCTCGATGAATCCGTCAAATATGCCCAACAACGCGAAGCGTTCGGCCAGGCTATCGCGAATTTTCAGGCTATACAGTTCATGCTGGCGGATATGGCAATTGAGCTGGAGGCTATGCGGCTGCTGACCTATAAAGCCGCCTGGTCACTCGACCAAGGCGCCCAGTCTTCTATTGTATCGAGTTACGCCAAGGCGTTCGGCGCAGATCGGACCATGCAGATCACGACCAACGCCGTCCAGATTTTTGGCGGGTATGGCTATTTTAGTGAGTATCCGGTCGAGAAGCTTATGCGCGATGCGAAACTGCTCCAGATTTATGAAGGCACGTCACAGATCCAGCGTATCATCATTGCCAAACATTTATTAAAAGGGGCGTAATAAGGTTCTCTATACAAACTGCCAAACTGAAAAGGAAGAAGACCATGGCTGAAGAACTCGGTGTGTTTGAAACCATGCACTCCATGCGGGCTATGCGGCGGCTTAAAACGGATCCGGTGCCGATTGAGATGATCCGTAAAATCCTTGACGCTGGGATACGTGCGCCAAGTGGGCAAAATCTCCAAGCCTGGGCTTTTGTGGTTCTTCAGGAGGCGGCCACCAAGAAGTTTTTCCAGGAACGGTATTATCAAGCAATGCTGGACCGTTTTGGCGAGGCTCTGAGGCCGAAGGATGATGATACATCATCTTGGGCTCGGATCATTCGATCCGCTCTCCATCTGGCGGAACATATGCACGAAGCCCCCGTTCTGCTGTTGGTATGTGGAAAACGTGACTGGCCGTTTGCCGTGCCTGAGGAAAAGCGTGAAGGGAAAGCTCCCCCATCGTATGGCTCGATCTATCCCTGCGTACAAAATATTCTGCTTGCTTGTCGTGCGCTCGGTCTCGGCGCCAGCCTAACGACTATGCATCAAATGTTTGAAGACGAATTGCAGCAGCGGCTGGGTATTCCGTCTGAATTTGGCGTAGTTGCGACCATCCCAATCGGCTTCCCCACGGGAAAGTTCGGTCCGGTTAAACGCCGCCCTGTCACTGAGGTCACCCACTTCGATAGATGGGGCCAGCACGAGCCGACTCCGTAGAGAGCACTGATCTTAACAGCCCCGTCGTAAGGATACGGTCTGCCGTGCCCTTACCTTTTTGTGGAAGGAATCCCACAATGAAACACGCCATGTTTCTCGCCACCGGGCCGCACGACGAAATGGTCGCGTGGGCAAAAAAGTATGAATCAGCAGGTTTTGACTCGTTGTGGCAAGCCGAGCTGACCAACTCTGCGCTCATTCCGTTGGCTGCCATTGCTCCCAGCGTTGGTCATATCAAAATCGGCTCAGGCGTTGTCCTAGCCTTTAACCACAGTCCGGTGATGCTGGCGTTCCAGGCCATGGACCTCGACTTTCTGAGCCAGGGCAAGTTCATCCTGGGTCTCGGGGTGGCGCACCAGAACCGGAACAATAACTGGTACGCTGGACGGGACGAGGGCAAACCCGTGAGCCAAATGCGGGAGTATATTGAAGTCCTGCAGCTGATTATGGACAAGGCCCCGACGGGCGGGGAGATCGACTATCAAGGCAAATTCTACCATCTTCACGCCCGCAACTTCTTTGCCCGTTCAACCCCGCAGCCACGTTCACGAGTGCCCATCTATATTGCCGCAGTCAAACCACGTATGGTCGCCCTGACGGGTGAGCTTGGGAATGGCCTGATCGGTAACCCTCTGTTCTCTCCTCAGCATGTGCGGGACCTTATCTTACCTGCGCTGAAAACCGGACTCGACAAAGCTGGTCGCAGTCGATCTGACGTTGAAGTCTTGGGCCAGTGCTTTGCCATTATTGATGACGATCTCTCAACTGCCTACCGTATTGGCGCAGGCGCTATGATGTTCAGCATCTGGGCACGCATGTATGATGACATCTTTGCCGCCCATGGATTTTCCGAGACAGTTGGAAAGGTCCGCGCCATGCAGCGCACGCCAGACAACGACAAGGCCGTTGAGCTGATTCCGAATGAGATGGTCGATGCTTTTTGTGCGGTTGGGCCGATTGATCGGGTCCGGGCCAAAATCAATGCACGCGAGGGATTGCTTGATACCACTATTCTCGCTGTCCCGAATACCGGCACGACGCAAGAGCAGCGTGATTATTATCGGGATAAAATTCTCGATGCGTTTACGGACTAGGAAAAGGCTGCACACGTTCTCAATTCCCCTCTTGGGAGGGGTGCCGCGTAGTGTCAGTGACACGTAGCGCTGGGGTGGGTTCCCATCTCTAGATTCACAAGACAAGGAGAGCCAACACATGAGTAGACACGAAAAGATCGCTATCGTAACTGGCGCAGGCACCGGCATTGGTAAATGTAGCGCACTCGCCCTTTTGCAAGAAGGCTATGCCGTAGCTTTAGCTGGCCGCCGAGTAGCGCTCTTAGAAGCAACGGCGAAAGAAGCTGGGACAGAAGCAAAGACGCTCGTCGTGCCGACTGATGTGAGCGATCCTGACTCTATTCGTGCCTTGTTTGCCCAAACGAAAGAGACCTTTGGCCGACTCGACGTATTGTTCAACAATGCCGGCATCGGCGCCCCGCCTGTGCCTCTGGAAGATCTATCGTATGAACAATGGAAAGCCGTTGTGGACATCAACTTGACCGGTGCGTTTGTGTGTACGCAGGAAGCCTTCAAGATCATGAAAGACCAAGACCCACGTGGCGGTCGTATCATCAACAACGGTTCCATCTCGGCCCACGTCCCGCGCCCCAACTCCGCGCCGTATACGGCAACGAAGCACGCCATGACTGGCCTGACCAAGTCGACGTCACTTGATGGGCGTAAATATGATATTGCCTGTGGCCAAATCGACATCGGCAACGCGGGGACTGAGATGACCGCAGCCATGAAAAAAGGCGTCCCTCAGCCTAATGGG
>JAPUIX010000181.1 GCA_027296625.1 Gammaproteobacteria bacterium
AAGCCGTTCTTGAAAAGCGGAATGCCGCGTTCAAGTGCCGCGCGCGTTTTTGGACCTGGAAACTTGCTACTCACCGTGTGCGACCTTGAAGATACTGAGGCCGCAGTTTGACACATGACCGATGAAGAAAAGACGCAAATATTTTTTAGTTGAATTGCATATTGAAGCCAACCAACAGTTGGAACTGCGGTTGGCCGTCACCCTTGTGGAGAATAGTGAATTGCGGTTCAGCGAAGACATTGAATACAGTACTGCCAGATTTAAAGACTTTTCCGAGTCCTAACCCTATAGGGATATGGTAGGTATTGTTCTCAAGATCGAACGCCCAGATCGGCGCGCCCCTTAAATAATACCCTCCTCCCATTTGTATGAAATAGAAAGGTTGGGCCGCAAAGACACTTGTATCCGCCCGATCACTGTCTCCGCCAACGTCGGTACGATAGGTCAACAATCCACCCCACTGAAATTGCGCTGATGTTGCGTCAAAATAGACCGCAGCGAGTCCGATCTGGTACTTGCCCGTGCCCGTCGCATCTTCCGTTGCCGTGGGTAATACGAACTGTGGTCCAATACCGAAACTTCGACCGGGATTACCAGTATCAAACAGGTAGGCAAAGAAGACGTCGAGATCTCCAAGACCTGACTCGGTCGTGGTAATACCGGTAGGCGTGCGATTGAACGGCAACGATGCGCGCATCAGCCATTTGCCGAATGGTTTGGCGTAGCGCAGGATAAAGCTGTTCGCTGTTTCTTCAACCGGGCCAGATAATTCCGGAATGTAGTAATTATGAAGATTAAACGCGGTGAAACTAGCCAGCGGATTGTTGGCCTGGGCGGAGGCAGCCGAATCCGCTGGATCGGTCATATCGGTCTCAGATGCAGCCTGATCTTGCGCTTGTACAGCCACCGGCCACAAACTGACTAGAAGCAAGAGTTTCTTGGCGATTGGCATGGAATTCATGAGATTACTCGTCTCGTAGTGGATTCAAGGAACGCTACAATGAAATCATCGCCTGTTCAAATATTGATCACCAGTACTGTTTTGCCGACCAAGGCATTGTCTGGACAAAGCCAGAGGTCTCCGTGACAATCACACCATAATCCAATGCGGCGACGCCCGATTTTACCGAGAACCTGAATATGGCCAGAACAAGAACACTCAATCTAATTATCTCTTTGCTTATGGTTTTCTTCGCCGGCTCAGCCAGTGCTGATGTGCTCGACGAGATACTCGAAAGGGGCACGATTCGCGTTGGTGTCGCGGAATTTGCCCCGTGGACGATTAAGACAGCATCCGGTGATCTCATTGGTTTTGAAATTGAACTTTCCAACAGCCTGGCGAAGGACATGGGAGTGACGCCGGAGTTCAAAATCTACGAGTGGGACAGCCTTATCCCGGCGCTACAGCAAGGTGAGATCGATATCATTGCTGGCGGCATGGCGATTACGCCGGCTCGCGCACTGCGGGTGGAATTTACCCGGCCTACAGCAACATCCGGTACCGGGATCGCAACCAATATAGAAATGACAGAAAATATTAAGACGCTTTCGGACCTTAATGATGGCGAAATCGTCGTTGCCGCCGTCACCGGAACGGCCTCTTATAGTGTCGCCGACATGTTTTTCGATCGTGCAGACGTCAAAGCGTATGCAACTCCGGCGCTTGCAGAGACGGAGGTCCTGGAGGGTCGCGCGCACGTTTACCTTGCCGGAATGCCGGCAGCCCGCTACCTGGCATTTAGAGCCAGCGACAAAATTGATGTCCCGGTCGACAAACCGTTGCTCGCGCACAGTGAAGCAATCGCGATCCGGAAAGGTGAGCAAAGCTTGATGAACTTTCTCAATGCCTGGATAACCGCGAAGCAGAGTGATAAATGGATGCCAACGATTCGCAGCTATTGGTTTGAAGCGATGGGCTGGGTATCGGAAAAAAACCAGTAGTGTTTGTATCGCGCGACAGTTTTCTTATCGGGGCCGTAATCACCGTGGCGATCCTGTTTGATGCGAGCCCCGTATCGTCGGCGGACGAGGAAGCGGAGCCGAGTGAAGAAACGGCAAACGAAGCGATTGATGAAATCGTGATATACGCGGACAAGCCCGGTGACAAAATTGATAGGGACGCGAGGTACGAAGAACTGTATCGGACCAGGGCGGCAGCAGAACTAGACAGGCTGGAAGTACTTAATGAGGAATACGAATGGCGAAAGTCCATGGCTGTAGCCGACGATTCGTCGCGAATCAAGTGGGGCTATGACGTGGAAGCCGAGATGAGCATGCGCATAGACACGTCGATCACAGACCGGCCCACGGACACCGTCAAGCCGGCCACGCTATTCAGGGTTCAGTTCTAGCTCTCTCAGTTGCGCCGTGAAAAGTAGGTGTAAAGCGGCAAGCCGACAACAATAAATGCCAGCCCGGCCAATGCCCGGTACGGCGTCACGACAAGAGTGTTGATCAATAAGTAAGTGGCGGTGAGCAAAAACAGGGCAGGCACGAACGGATAACCCCACACCCGGTAAGGTCGTTCGGCTTCAGGCTGGCGGCGTCGAAGCACGAAAAGCCCCACACCATTGAGGGCGAAGAACACCCAAAGCACGAATATGTAAATGTCGGTGAGGACGTCAAACGTTCCGGTAACGGCCATCACAATCGACCAGATGCCCACGCCGATGATGGCAACGGCCGGAACGCCTGTTGAGGAAACATAGGCAACGGCGGCCGGCAGCAGCCCGTCCTTTGCCAGCGCGTACGGGACACGCGGCCCGCTGAGCATCGTCGTGTGCGTTGTGCCGTAAGCCGAGATTGCGAGTCCGACGGCCATCAATGCCGCGACGCCTGGGCCGAAAAACCGCGATGCCGCGGCGCCCGCAACTGAGGATGACTCAGGGACACTGGCAACCTCGAGCGGCGTCAGCACGTAAAAATAGGCAGTGTTGATGAACAGGTAAAGTACGATTACGAGCAGCGTGCCCCCAATCAGGGCCCGCGGCACGGTATGCGCCGGATTCCTGATTTCGCCACCAACAGCTGCGAGAATTGCCCAGCCGTTGTAACCCCAAAGCGCACCGAGCATCGCTGCGCCAAAACCGCCTAATCCGAGTTTGGCGCTCTCGGGCACGCCCTCGCAGGTGCCTGCCGCGCCGTTCATCGAGAAATTATCGACCGAGCCGTCAGCCAGTGTGAATGCGCCCAATGCAATGAGCACGACCAACGATATCTTGACCGCTGTCAGCGCGGTGGCGATCCAGCCGCTGGATCGAACCGTCAATAGATTCACCGCAGTCGCAAATACTATGACCAATACGGGCAACAGCAGGACCGCGAGCGGTGGCAGCCGCCCACCGCTGAGGTCATTGATGAATATGACGCAGAGGATCGAGGTTGCCGCTGCGGAAGCACCCAACGCTACG
>JAPUIX010000182.1 GCA_027296625.1 Gammaproteobacteria bacterium
CCATGTCCGATTTGAGGCGACGGCCCCCGGTTCCCCGGTCAGCCGCTCGGCCTGGGATTCGATGCGAAGAGACTTGTTGAACGAGGAACGGAACAGAGATAGCGTTTCACCCATGGCGCACGGCGGAGGTTTGTTGTGGAACCGTTTTAGCGCGTTGATTCTACAGCAAAATCCGCCGCGCGCCAGTCATTTCCGCCCGGTTGGGTGAATAAGGTGGGATCAGGCTCTAACAGCGAGGCTGTCGAAAGGTTGCTGGAATGGAAATGTGCAGCTTATCCATACCAGAGATCAAGATATTTGTCCCCAAGATATTTTGCGACGATCGAGGTTGTTTATCAGAGACGTATAATTATAGGACGTTTTTGTCCCTCAGCGTCGATATTAATTTTGTTCAGGACGTTTATGTCAGTAACATCCGGCAATATACTGTCAGGGGATTGCATTTCCAAAGGCCTCCCTATGCACAAGCGAAACTAGTCAGAGTAGGTCGCGGCCAGATTCTTGATGTGGCGGTGGATATACGCCGGGATTCCCCAACTTATGGGGACTACGCAACCCAAGTGATCAGCGCGGAATCTCGGAATCAGATGTTAATACCAGCCGGCTTTGCCCATGGGTACCTTACGCTTGAGCCGGACACAGAAATGCTATACAAGGTCAGCAGCTATCATTCGCCGGAGCACGAGTCCGGATTACTGTGGAATGATCCGGATATCGCTATCGATTGGGGGGTGTCCCCGACAGATGTGTTTGTATCGGATAGAGACAAGAACCAGCCGCGATTCAGTGACCTTCGCAGCCCCTTCTCTTGATGATACATACTACGATATTGTTCACCTTATCTTGAAGAATAAGACATGTCAGTAATACTCGTTACAGGTGCCGGTGGATACATTGGGACGACACTGGTGCCCTTGCTTCTCGAACGTGGATATCACGTTCGAGCCGTGGACCGGTTTTTCTTTGGGCGTGATTTGTTGGCCCCTCATGAGAACTTGGAGATTATCAAAGAGGATACACGTCGGCTGAACGCGAGAGTCTTCTCCGATGTCGAAGCGGTAATAGATTTGGTGGCGATTTCCAACGATGCAAGCAGTGAGCTTTTTGCGAAGGCGTCATGGGAGATCAATTGGCGGTCGCGGGTGCGCACCGCAAAACTTGCAAAGCAGTTTCGCGTAGCACGTTATATCTTACCTTCATCGTGTAGCATTTACGGGTACCAGGATCCCGAGATTGTTGTTGATGAACTGTCGGCGACCAATCCGCTTACCACATATGCCAAAGCGAACGAGCGTGCAGAACGAGACACGCTTGCGCTAGCCGACAATGACTTTCACGTGACTGTATTACGTCAAGCCACCGTATACGGGTACTCGCCACGCATGCGTTTCGATCTGGCGATTAATGGCATGACGTATGGCGCATGGTCCACTGGCAAATTGCCGACGATGCGTGACGGCACGCAGTGGCGGCCGATGGTGCATGTGCGTGATGCGGCGGAAGCACAAGCTTTTATGCTGGAGGCTGACCCCGCGAAGGTAAGCGGCCAAATCTTCAACGTAGGGTCGGCCCAGAACAACTATCAGATCGGTCCCTTGGCGGAAATCGTGGCGGCAACTGTCCCACGGAAGGTTGAAATCGAGTGGTATGGTGACCCGGACACGCGCTCTTACAGGGTTAACTTCGATAAGATAGCGTCCCTCGGATATCGGGCTAAATTCGACGCTGAAGACGGTGTGCGTGAGTTGTGCGAGGCGTTGGAGCATAGAAAGACCGATAAGACGCCGCAGACCATCACGTTGGAGTGGTACAAGGAGCTGCATAGCTGGTTTCAGAGGATCAAGGAAACGGAACTTTACGGAGGCATTCTGAATATTGAGGATTCTCCTTGCGCGATCGGCGAGGACCACATTGAGGGCTGTTAGCCTGGCGAACCTATCACATCATGGCTTCGAGTCGCAGAATGCGTCCGGTCTTTATTGTTGGTTGTCAGCGAAGTGGATCAACCTTGCTGGGCTCCATGCTCGGATCCCATCCGGAAGTCGTGTGTATACCGGAGGCACAGTTCATAGTCGACCTGATGCCCAGCCTCGAGGCTAGCCAAGGAATCGACCCTGCTGAGATCGTAAAGAGGATAAAGTCTCACTGGCGATTTCGTGCCTGGGAGTTTGACCTCGGTGAGGACCTTCCGGGCCCTGGCGAGGCTCCAGAGACGTTTCGCGGGGCCATCGAGTGGTTGGTGCGGCGCTACGCACAGACATACGGGCGCGGGGACGCAAAGATTTGGGTGGATCACGAGCCCTTTCATGTCTGTCACCTGTGGCGTCTTCTGCAGCATTTCCCGGACGCAAAAGTCGCTCACATAGTTCGTGATGGACATGCGGTTGCTGCCTCAATCATGGCCCTTGATTGGGGGCCAAACGAGATACATAGTGCCGCCCGCTACTGGAAAGCCATGGTTGGCCTGGGCTATGCAGCGAGTTCCTTTCTTGGGCGTGACCAGCTCTATCATCTGCGCTACGAGGATCTGCTTCTGAATCCCGAGCACACGATGCGTCGACTCGCCGATTTTGTTGGCGTCGAGTTTCATCCGGATATGATTGCAACGACCGGACTTCATTTACCACGCTTTAGCGAGTATCAGCACAAGCTGATCGGGAAGCCGCTCAACAGAAATCGCATAGACAGATGGCAACAAACGCTGAGCAGGCGCCAAATCGAAATATTCGAGCATTTGACCAATGATCTCTTACAACAGCTTGGATATGAACGATTAAGTAGTTGGAGTGCGCCTCGGCTGTCGCGGCTTGAGAGACTTGGGTTGATCGTGCGAGATTTCTTGAAGGCCGGCATTAATAGAGTACGGTATTGGTTTAGGCGTCGGGCTTACATGGGTTTCCTTTAGGTGTAGGCTCCGCGCGACCGCAACGATCGCCTTCTGGATGCCGCGCCGACGAGCGACGGCGACATCCCAGGTCTTGAGCGAGGACCATCTGGTTCGTTGCGTCAGCAGG